>QHPA01000396.1 GCA_003218935.1 Verrucomicrobiota bacterium | reverse complement strand
TGGGGTAGTCCTTCAGATTTTCGTCGCCGCCGTCGCCGTCGATGAGAAATTTCCAGTCGGGATAGCGCGCGCGTATGCCGCGGCAGAGCGTCAGGCCCATGGAAGCGCATTCGACATCGAGCGGTTTGTAGTCTTCGAGGACGCGAATGGTTTCCGCGACATCGATGGCGTCGAGGTTCGCTTCAATCGGTTCGAGGAACAGGCCGAGTCCAAGCCGGTCGAGGAACTCACGGGCCTGATGAAAGTCGGGGCCGTCGCCGAAGTTCAGCGTGAACGCTTTGAGCCGGCTCGGACTCATGCCGAGTTTTCGCATGACGTGATACGTGATGAGGAAAACAGAACCACTGTCGATGCCACCGGAGAAGCAGACGCCGATGGGAGGAACCGCTTTCGCTGGACTCCCCTCACCCCGGCCCTCTCCCAAAGGGAGAGGGAGAAACGTCCCCCGGTTTTTGGAATATCCGGGCGCAGAGTCTGTCGGAAGTCCGTCCGGCAACGCGAGACTCCCGGCTGCTGTTCCCTCTCCTCCGGGGAGAGGGTCAGGGTGAGGGGAATGGGAGGGCGAAATTCTGCTCAACCACTTCGCGATTTCGCCGGCCAGTGCGCCGATGTAACGGCGGCCAATCTCATCGAGATCGCCTGGAAGCGCGTCGCGTTGCGGAGCGAAGAAGCGCGTGTAGGTCGGATCGGGATCAGGGCAGCCGACGAGCTGGATTTCCACGACGTAATGCGCCGGCACCATGCGCGTGTAGCTGGGATGAAACTGGTTGTCGAGGCCCTCGGCCTTGAGCTGCTGGTAAATCGCGTCGATGCGGTCGGCGACGATGAGCGCGGGTCCTTCGTGACGCTTGGCGAGGAAGTAGCGCATCGGGCGATCGAGCGACCGGGCCATGCGAACAGTCTTGCCGTCGCGCGCCAGCAGAGCGAAGGAGCCGTCAATCTCGCGGACGAGTTCGGGTTTGCCAGAGAGCACGCGCTGACGCGCTTCATCGGCTGTCGTGTTGTGGATGCGGTTAAGGGAAGGCTCGAGGAGGTCAACGACCCGTTCAATGTAATGGTCCATAAAATTTGGCTGATTAACGTTGCCGGGATGATAGAACAGACTGGCGCCTTTGGCAATCTGTTGAGGGGCGTCAGGCGCCGCAGCGAAGTGCCTGCTCGGCCCGGCGACTCGCCACCGATTTCAGGCATTTCACCCCAATCGTATTTCACTTGTAGCCGGCGGTATTAAAATTCATTAAAATCTCCCGCGCGCACGGCTGCAACCCATGCCTGAGACACCCGACAACATCACGCCCAGCGCCACGCCCCCGAAGAAAAAATACGTCCGGGCCGTCGGTCCGAGGCTGCGCATCCTCCTTTTGTTTATCTTCGGGCTGGTCGCTGTGCTGGCAGCGAATTCGGTCTATCTCAGCGCCATCACTTTCCTGGAATGGCTCAAAAGCGATCCGAACCAGACCTATCAGAACTGGTTTTACATGGTGATGTTCGGCGCGCACCTCGCGCTGGGACTGCTGCTGGTCCTGCCGGTCGTCGTCTTTGGCCTCATCCACATGAAGAACGCGCACGACCGCCCAAACCGCCGCGCCGTGAAGGTTGGTTACATGCTGTTTGCCACCAGCCTCGTCGTGTTGGTCACAGGCCTGTTGCTCACCCGCATCGACATCTTACAGTTCAAGAATGTCGGACTGAAAAACCCGCAGGCGCGGTCGATCGCGTATTGGGCCCATGTCATCACGCCGATTCTCGCCGTGTGGCTTTACATCCTGCACCGGCTTGCCGGACCGCGCATCAAATGGCAGGTTGGACTCCGCTGGGCGGTAGCGGTGGGCGTCATCGTTGTTGGAATGGTATTGTTCCACTCGGCGCATCCGAAAAGGAATCAGATCGGCTCGGTGGAAGGGGAAAAATATTTCGAGCCATCGCTGGCCCGCACGGCCACCGGCAAGTTCATTCCCGCGCGAACGATGATGATGGACGACTATTGCCTGAAGTGCCACGAAGACGCTTATAAAGGTTGGTTCCACAGCGCGCACCACTTCAGTTCCTTCAACAACAAGCCGTATCTGTTCAGCGTGCGGGAGACGCGGCAGGTGGCGCTCAAACGCGACGGAAACGTGAAAGCTGCCCGCTGGTGCGCCGGCTGCCACGACGTAGTGCCGTTCTTCGGCGGGGCGTTCGACGATCCGAACTTCGACGACGTGCATCATCCCACCGCGCAGGCCGGCATCACCTGCACGTCATGCCATGCCATCACCCACATCAACAGCACGCGTGGCAACGCGGACTACACGATTGACGAGCCGATCCATTATCCGTTTGCTTACAGCACAAATCGCTTCCTGCAATACCTCAACCAGCAGTTGGTCAAGGCGAAGCCGCAATTCCACAGGAAAACCTTCCTGAAGCCGTTCATGCGGACGGCGGATTTTTGCTCGGCCTGCCACAAGGTCAGCATTCCGCAGGACCTGAACAAGTATAAGGAATTCCTGCGCGGCCAGAATCACTACGACACTTATCTGCTGAGCGGCGTGTCCGGCCACGGCGCGCGCAGTTTCTATTACCCGGAGAAGGCGGTGCAGAACTGCGCTGGCTGCCACATGCCGTTGAAGGAATCCCAGGACTTCGGGGCGAATTTTTTCAACCCGACCAACCAAAGCGCGCGGTTTATTCACGACCATCTCTTTCCGGCGGCGAACACCGGGATCGCTTACCTCCGCGGCCAGGCGGACATTGTGAAACGTCACCAGGAGTTTTTGAAAGGCGCTCTCCGCGTGGACATTTTCGGTATCAAAGAAGGTGGTACGATCGACAGTCCGCTGATGGCGCCCCTGCGGCCGGCGGTGCCGGCGCTCAAGCGTGGCCACGACTATCTGGTTGAAGTGGTCTTGCGCACGCTCAAGGTCGGCCATCCTTTCACGCAGGGCACTGTGGATTCAAATGAAGTGTGGGTGGACGCCCAAGCCACCAGCGGAACCGGAGTGATCGGTCGCAGCGGCGGACTCGGATCACACAACGAAGTCGATCCTTGGTCGCACTTCGTGAACGTTTACATGCTGGATCGCAACGGCAATCGTGTTGACCGCCGCAATCCGCAGGACATTTTCACACCGCTCTACAATCATCAGATTCCGCCCGGCGCCGGCCAGGTGGTGCACTACAGTTTCACCGTTCCCGAACATCAGAACGAACCCCTGACGCTGGAGGTGAAACTCCAATACCGCAAATTCGACGCGATCTACATGAACTACGTGCTCAGCACGAACTACACCGCCGGCGCGTCGCTCACCGTGACGAACGATTTGCCCATCGCGACGATTGCCGCGGACAAGATCACTTTCCAGATCGAGGGCGATGTGAAATCCGCAATCCGCAATCCGCAATCCGCAATCCCCGAATGGCAGCGGTGGAACGATTACGGCATCGGCTTGTTGCTG
>QHPA01000395.1 GCA_003218935.1 Verrucomicrobiota bacterium | reverse complement strand
GTTGTTGGCTTGAGGTTTTGTTTCCTGCTTCGTTTCGTCGGCCGGATCGTGTTGGAAACGAACTTTCAGGGGACCGTTTTCTTCCGTTTGGCGCGGATTTTTCGCGCGCTTGTTGCGCGGCAGCGGGCTGAGCATCACGTTGAGACCTTTGCCGATCAGTTTCGGGTCGGCGTCCGGATGGCCGTAGGGCGCCAACTCCTGGATGAATTTTTTTACCACCTGGAAACCAAACTCCTGATGCGCCATCTCGCGCCCGCGGAAACGCAGCGTCGCCTTGACCTTCATGTCTTCGCAGAGGAAGCCGATCGCATGGTTCAGCTTGACGCCAAAATCGTGCGGGTCAATCGTCGGACTAAGTTGGATTTCCTTAACTTTGTTGGCGTGCTGATGTTTTCTGGCTTCCTTTTCCTTCTTTGATTGTTCGTAGCGGAACTTGCCGTAGTCAACCAGCCGGCAAACGGGCGGCGTCGCGTTGGGCGCGATTTCGACCAGGTCCACTCCCTGCGCGCGGGCCAGGTTGATCGCCTCGCCGAGCTGCAAAACACCGAGCTGTTTGCCGTCCAGTGCGACGACCCGGACTTCACGGGCGCGAATTTTCCCGTTGACCCTGACGAACGAACCAGCGAAAGGAGAAGAACGAGGAGAGAAAGGGCGGCTCAAGACACCCTCGAAGGTTGAGACTTATTCATGCGGCATTTGATAACAATCCGACTCTCATAATTCAATATGGTTGCATGTATAGTGATATTGCCGGTTTTTGCAAGTCAAATATCAACGCTTTTGACGTGCCCTCCGGCGCCGGCCTCACCTATCCTTCAAAAACTCTTTATGGCAACGATAAAGCCCTTTGCCGCACTGCGGCCGAGGCCCGGCCTGGCGGAGAAGATTTGCGAACTGCCCTATGACGTGATGTCGTCGGAAGAAGCCCGCGAAATCGCCGCGGGCAATCCGCTCAGTTTCCTGCGCGTCAGCAAACCGGAAATTGAACTGCCGCCAGGCACCGACATTTACGCGCCGGAAGTTTACACGAAAGGCAAAGAGAATTTTCAGCGGCTGATCGCTGACGGCGCACTCAGACAAGAGGCGCAACCCTGCTTTTACCTCTACCGCCAGGTGATGGGCAAACACTACCAGGTCGGCCTGGTGGCAGTCGCCAGTTGTGCTGAATACGTCAAAGGCGTTGTTAAGAGGCATGAATTGACGCGGCCCGACAAGGAAGACGACCGCGTGCGTCACATCGAAACGCTCAATTCACAAACCGGCCCGGTTTTTCTGGCGTATCGCGCGGTGCCGACGCTTGACGCGCTGGTGACGAAGACAGTCGCCGGAAAGCCGGACATCGACTTCAGTGCCGCGGACGGCGTGCGACACACGTCATGGACGATTCGCGACACCGCGACGACCCAACGCATCGAACAGGAGTTCGGACGCATTCCCTCTCTCTACATCGCTGACGGCCATCATCGCTGTGCGGCGGCGGCGCGGGTTTATTTGAAGCGGAAGGAAACAAACCCTCACCCGGTCCCGCCACTGCGGGACCATCCTCTCCCCAGCGGAGGGGGAGAAACGAACCCTCACCCGGCCTCCGGCCACCCTCTCCCCATCGGATGGGGAGAGGGATGGGGTGAGGGGCCAAACGCATACTTCCTCGCGGTGATTTTCCCGCACAACCAGATGCAGATTTTGCCTTACAATCGCGTGTTGAAAGACCTCAACGGTATAGAGCTCGAGGGACTGCTGCAAAAGCTCAACGCCGTTTTCATCATCAAAGCCGGCGGAAGCGGCAAACCATCACGCAAACACGAACTCGGCCTTTACCTCGCGGGCAAGTGGCACGCGCTAAATTTCCGACCGCGGTTCGCCGCCACGACCGATCCAATCGAAAAGCTCGACGTGACGCTGCTGCAAAAATTTGTCCTTGATCCGATCTTCGGTATTGCTGACCCGCGCACGAGCAAACGCATCAATTTCGTCGGCGGCATTCGCGGCACGGCAGAACTGGAAAAGCTCGTGAACAGTGGCGAATACGCGTGCGCCTTTTCGCTGTTCCCGACGAGCATCGAAGACCTGATGACGGTCGCCGACGCCGGCGGCATCATGCCTCCGAAGAGCACCTGGTTCGAACCGAAGCTCCGCGACGGGATGTTTTGCCACTTAATTTGAATCCCGTAGCCGCGTTCGTGAGAACGCGGTTGGCTTCATCCTGGTGTGCCTCGGGAACTTGCGATTCCGCCCGCAGTTCGACTCACGCCCCGTCTCTTTAGGCTTCCAAGCGATCAGATAACCTTGTTGCATCAACTCATGGCATCGACCCGTCTCCAACGCAGCCTGCGCGTGACCTTTGTCGGGATGATCGCCAACGCTCTGCTCGCGGCGGCCAAGATGGTAACGGGCGTCGCCGGGCATTCCCACGCGCTGGTCGCAGACGGCATCGAATCGCTGGCCGACTTGCTGAGCTCGGCCATTGTCTGGCGCGGCCTGGTGGTGGCCGCGGCACCGGCGGACGAAGATCATCCTTATGGCCACGGCAAAGCGGAACCGATTGCCGCAGCCGTTGTCTCCACCATGCTCTTGCTGGCGGCGGCGGGCATCACGGTCCAGGCCGTGCGTGAGATCATCGAACCTCATCACGGGCCCTCCGCCTACACTCTGGTCGTGTTGATCGTCGTGGTCGTGATCAAAGAGTCCCTGTTTCACGTCGTTTTGCGCGAGGGCGCCCGGGTTGAGAGTTCCGCCGTGCGGACCGACGCCTGGCATCACCGCAGCGATGCCATCACTTCCCTGGCCGCGGGGCTCGGCATCAGTGTCGCGCTGATCGGCGGCCGAGGTTATG
>QHPA01000394.1 GCA_003218935.1 Verrucomicrobiota bacterium | reverse complement strand
ATCCGCGCGGAAAACTTCATTCAGAAGCCGTCGCTTTTCGTCAGATGGTTCGTTGTTCATTTTTCATCCTTTGGAGAATAAACTGCCGCAGCTTCGCGCGAATCCTGGCCAGCTTCGACTCAATCGCCTTTTGAGTGGAGCCGCTTTCGTCGGCCATGTCCTTCTGACGGCGGCGTTGAAAATAGACCGATTCCACCAAGACCCGCTCTTCCTCATCCAGTTCGTCCAAACCGCATTCGAGCCATTCCAACAGTTCCTCTTCGACGCCGCTCGCAGCGGCGACGGATGAGGCCAAAAGGTCGATCGTAACGGGGTTCGGAAGCCGCGACTGTTCGCGGAGGTAATCAACCAACGAGTTGCGCGCCACTTGCGACAGCCACGCCCACAATGCTGCCTCGCGCTGGAACACGCGGAACTTGCGGGCGGCTTTGATCATAGTGATCTGGATGATTTCACGCGCGACTTCCTCACGGCCCGAAGTCAGAAACAAGAGCAGCCCGTAAAGCCGTCCGTTGAACCGGTCGTAGAATTCCTCGAACGCCGACTCGTCGCCTTTCACAATCGCGCGAGTGAGGGATTGAATTTCAGGAGAGGTGTCTTGACTACCGGCGACTTGAGGAGGAGCTGATTCGGCTCTTTCGCCAGCGGCTTTTGCCTTCGAGTCTGGCGGAATGCCGGTGTCGCTCACGAGAGGGATGCGCCTTGTTTCCTCGCGCCTCGCTGAAATTGTGATCTCACATGGCAACGTCACTTTTCATCCTGCGGCTTAGGAGCGTAGGGGCGTGCGGCACGACCGGGCAATTGACGCCCTTCGCGAAAGGCATCGATCAGCGAGCCGACCATTTCGACGTAGGTCCTGCCACCGGTAGCCACACAAATTCCCGTCTCTTTATGAAAATGAACATCGCCCCGAAGGAGAGAAGGCTTGACCCCTCTCTCGGCTTCGAGCTTTTGCAGCCGGCCCTGCTCGACTTCTATGAGTCTGAAGAGTTGTTCCTGTTCTGGCCCTGGAATATCGCGCAGGGTGAAAGCGCGAACATAGGAACTGTCTTCCGAGTCCGATTGCTTCGACGGGACGAGGAAAATCGCGTTCGGCTCGGAGATCAAAAGACCCAGCTCGTCTATAACGCGATTGTTCCGAGCGTGCTTTACGACCCACTTGCCCGATTCCGGATGATCATCGGAGATCGAGTTATAGAGGTCGATCACCTCCAAGACGTTGGCCGTCTTGATTTTCATGGAAGGCACCCGCCTGTAGCGCATCTCGCCCGGAATGTCAGCGCGCTGATTCAAATCAATACCAAAGACCTTCTTGATTTGAGTGAGGAATTCATTGAGATACCCTGATTTCCATTCAAACACGACCGGCGCTGGGAGCACTCCCGAGCCAGCAGGCTCGTTGGTTGAGCTGGGTTTGGCCGCAGCAGGAGGAGCTTGTGCTTGTAGTGGACTGGAGGCACCGAAGATTAGCCCTGTCCCCAAGATGATGAGCAGGAGTGAATTTCGCATAGTCGTATGATCCAATGTCGTGAGTTATCACTTTTTCGCCAGAGCTTCCAGCCTGGTGTTCACTCACTAAACGGCCTTTCCGCCCAAATCCCTCGGAAAAGTTTTGCGTCAATGCATAAGCGAATTGTGATCCGCGATTACGTCGCAACGAGGCCGGAGGTTTGGCCACGGAGCGTTTACACCGGCTCTTGCGCTTTCGGACATCGCCGCCCCAAGAGGATTTGACCTGCGTTCTTCTCTCACGCCAGGAAAAGGCGGAGGGAGAGCTTGGCGGACGTGTTTGGGCTGGGTTAAGAGCCGAAAACCCCTATCATCGGTCCACCGATGAAACCCGCCAAACTTCACGTCGCAGCCGCGCAGATGAAGTTTCGACCGACAATTCGCGAAAACGTCGAACGGATCATCGAGTTGATCCACTCTTCCGCTCGTGATGGCGTGGACGTCATTCTTTTTCCTGAGTGCGCCGTCACCGGGTATCGACGTGAATTCAAGGGACTGGAGCCGGGATCAGTCCATAGGGCCTGCGCGGAGGTGGCTCGTGCCGCGCGTGAGATGCGGTGCAATGTGCTGGTCGGCACACCGACTTTTCGAAATGGGAAGTGGTTCAACTCGCTGCTGGTTTTCGACCGACGCGGTCGAAAGATTTTTGAGTATTCTAAGATTCATCTTACGGCAGGGGATGCCCGAGTCTTCACGCGCGGCAATTTACCGGCGTTCTTCCGGATCGATAGAGTTGCGGCTGCTGCGATCATCTGCCACGAACGGCGCTATCCCGAATTGGTCAGACTGCCGGTGATGATGGGCGCTCAGGTCGTCTTTCATCCGAATGCAGGTTTGGATTCGTTGGAAGTTTCGAAAACAAAGCGACGCGGGCGCGACGGGATCGCTGTGCGTGCCTTCGAGAACCAGGTTTATTACGTCTTCGCAAACACTGTCGGGCCCCAAGGAGACGGTTTGTGGTCGGCGGGTGATTCCAAAATCGTTGCACCGGATTCGCGCGTGCTGGCGCTGGCAAATAATCGTGAGGAGATGGTCGTTCAGGCGGAACTCGATTTGACGAAGGCTGGTCGCAAATACGCGCGCGAGGCACAGGATCAGCCGGCCTTTCTGCGCAACGCCTGGAAGCAGATGCTCATTGCCTGCCGGCGTCGGCTCCGAAAGCAAGCGCTCAAGTGACGGACATTCGCCGCGTCGTCGGCGGGAATTCCGTCGCGACGGGGAGGGTCGCGCCCGACCGCATCGGTTCTGTCGTCTCAAGGAGAAGAATCAACCGCCAGGAAGTTGCCCTTTCCTGAATTGTTTTTGAGGCGGTTTCACAAGGTGGGGCCAGCGTCCTCGCAAGCCGCGTTGCTTATGGATTTCAGGGCTCGTCAGGAGCCTCGCCCACCGAGGTTGGACTTTATGGACTACCGAAATTGTTTGTAGAACATCACCGCGGAGATGACGAAACCGACGGCGGTGATGATCTGGCGGACGCTTTTTTGCGGGATGCGTTGCGAATAATGGGCGCCTAGAAAATAACCGGCCACCGCGCCGGCAGTCATTACAAGGGTTTTCGGCCAGTCGATCAATCCGCTGAAGATGAAATAGATCGCCGCCACCTGGTTGATGAGCGAACTGAGGACGGTTTTAAGGCAGTTCATCTCGTGGATGTTGGTCAGTCCAAGATAACCCAGCGAAGCCAGCATCAGGATGCCGATGCCGGCGCCGAAGTAACCGCCATAAACCGCCACGAAAAACTGGAACAAAACGGCGGCCCAGACTGCGCGAGCGTGCGGCGTGGCGGTGGTTTCCGATTTGTCGGCAAAACCGGCGAAGCGACGGAACGCGCCTTGTGTCACAAAGATGATCGTCGCAAAGAGAATGAGGAACGGCACCATTTTAGCAAAAGTC
>QHPA01000393.1 GCA_003218935.1 Verrucomicrobiota bacterium | reverse complement strand
CCCGGCCTTCGGCCACTCTCTCCCCCATTGGGGGAGGGAAGGGGTGAGGGGGTAGCAGGTTCATGGAGCGCCCCGCCGACAGGAAAGACCGTTGGGAGGACGGCGCGCCGCCGGTCCGGATTTCAGGGATCGCAACCTGCGATCCCTCCCGCGGATGACCTATTGCTTCGGGACGCTGGGCCGGAAGGCGTCGGTGAATTTCAACATCGCGCGCACGTCGTGGTAGTTGGCCTTCCAGTTGTGCGCTTTGCCGGTCGCCTTGAACTTTCCGTCGGCCGTCACCGTGTCGAGCCAGACGCCGTCCGATGGGTCGGTCATGAAATTGGAGACGAAATCCAGCAGCTTCTTCACGGCGGTCTCGTATTCCGAGTTTTGCTTTTGTTGGAGAGCGTCGGTCAATGCCGCCAGCATCTCGGCCTGGACCCACCAGATTTTGTCGGTGTCGGTCGCGGGCTTGTCGTCTGAACCGCGACTGTATAGGCCGCCGTGTTCATAGTCGTAGCCGTATTTCAGCGCGTGATTCAGGTGCGCGTAGAAATGGTCCCACGCGGGCGGCGCGCCGAGGACCTTCTGCGCGCGGATCATCAACCAGGCGAACTCGAGGTTGTGGCCGTAGGACAGGCCTGCGCTCTTTGGATCGGTCACCTCTTTCCAGTCGGGCTGACGGTGGAAACAGGATTTGCCGGCGTCCTTGGGATAGAAATAGGTCGCGTTCAAACGCAGGCATTCTTCCAATGAACGCTTAATCTCGTCGTCGAGAGTGACTTCGTAGAGCTCGGTCAGCGCCTCCATGAGATGCAGATGCGTGTTGGCGCTTTTGTAACCGGCAACCTCGACAATCGCCTCCGGGTCCGGCTTCATGATCGGCGTCCAATCGCGATTCCTTGTCACCGCTCGCGCGGTAATATTCGACCAGCGCGTAGATGACGAAAGATTCGCCGTAGAGAATTTTGCGATCGTTGAGCACCTTTCCAGCGAGATCGGTTGTCCAGAAATAACCGCCGTTCTTCCTGTCGAGGAAGTGCTCCATCAGAAAGCGGTAACCGTGCTCCGCCGCTTTGAGATAGCTGTGGTTCTCGTCGCCGAAACCCTTGAGATGCACGCGTGAAAAGGTCCAGATCAGCCGGCTTTGCGTGACGATTTGTTTTTCCGTAGCCGGACGCTGGTTTTGAACGTCATCGGCGAGCACATAGCCGCCGTTGGTCCGGTCGAGCGTCCTGTCGCACCAATAGGGGAGTATTTTCTCAGTCAGGTCCTCCCGCATGTCGGCAGCGTAGTTGGGCAGTTCTCTGGCTAGGCCCGAACCCGACGCCAGCAGGATCAGCGCGAAGATGCCCACCCATGCTCGTTGTGACCGGAAGACACCAAGCGACACAGAAGATGGGTTAACGGTTTTCATGGCGCCAAGCGTTCCATTTCTTTCGTCGGGCATCAAGACCGTTTCGGTGCGGTGAAGCAAGGAAACGAGCAGGCTCTGCGCGGATTTAATGAGTCCGCGGCTACGAGGTTCATGGAAAGCCTCCTTTTGCTTTTGCGCATGCATCGGGACCATGAACGGCGCTCTCACCCGCCCTTCGGGCACCCTCTCCCCCTCGGAGGGGGAGAGGGCGGGGTGAGGGGGCAGGTTCATGGAGAGCGACGGGTGTGGGGCGCGGCTGCTACAAAGAGCGGAGTTATTCGGCGTAGCGCGGTTCCCGACGACCTGCTAATTCACATTCGGAATCCAAATAATATCCTGGTTGTTGGTGCGGCCCTTGTTGGTAGTGAAATCCCAGTATTCGGTGTTGCGGAAGCGTCCGGAGTGGCCATCGAGGAATGTAAACTGGGCGCCTTTGTTGTGCCGGTTGGTGTGCACGTTGTTTTGTTGCGCGACGGCTGCGCGTTTGCCGTTATCGAACAACCAGACCACCTGGGTGGGCTTGCCAATCGTCGAGTGCCGGACCGGCGTGTTGTTCGCGCCCGTCCGGTTGACGTGTTCGTTGAGGCAGTAATGAAAGAGGTTGTTGCCATTGCTGCGGTTGGTGTTGGCCGGGCAAATCCAAATCGACTTCTCCGGCGCGATGTTGGCGTTAGTGCGCCAGGACAACTGGTTGTAAGGCCTGATTCCAAGCACGCGAGGCAGGTCGATGTACCAACCCGAATTCACCGATATGCCGTTAGGCGATCCGTCGGGCGGGAGGAAGTCATTGTTGTCCACCACGTAAAGCTGCGTGGCCAGACCCCACTGTCTCAAATTGTTCAGGCAAGCGATGCTTTGCGCTTTGCGCTTCGTTTTGCCGAGCGCTGGCAGCAACAGGCCCGCCAGAATCGCGATGATGGCGATCACCACCAGGAGTTCAATCAAGGTGAACGCCGCCTGCCTTTTCATTTCGTTGTGCACCAACGTGGAAATTATCGAAGCTCCCCCGCGCTTGCCAGCGCACAATTATCACCGTTGAGGTCGTTCCTCCATTACTGCGGCGAACCTCAGGCCGCGCGTGCTGACTCGCAAAGCAGGAAAACCCAACCGCGCCATCAACGCCTCATAAACCGGCACGCCGGTCAAAATCACGTCGGCGCGGTCCGCCGGCAGGCCGACGATTTCTCTCCGCTCGGCAAGCGGCAAACTCCAAAGGCGCTCGCGCTGCCGCTGCACTTGTTCCCGGGTCAAGCGCGCCGCCTCGATCCGGTCGCGTTCGAATTCCATCAGGCCCAGTTCGATCCGAGCCAGGATGCTGGTGGTGCCGCCCGTGCCGACGAGTTGCACCGCGCGAGCGGAGAACGTCCGCAGCTCGGACTCAATGACCGGACAGATCTTGTGCTCCAGGAAATCGCTCACCAGGGCGCGGCACGACTCCCACTCTGCGCCGGTGGGCGGATCGGAGTGGGGCAGTTGTTCCAGCAACCGGACCGTGCCGAGCAGGAAACTGTGACGAAATTGTTGACGGTCGCCTTCCCCGAGAATGAATTCCGTGCTGCCGCCGCCGACATCGACGATGAGCAACGGCTGGCCGGCAAAGACCGGGTCCGAGATGACACCGCGAAATACCCAATCGGCCTCCTGTTCGCCGGAGATGATTTCGACCGGCAATCCCGAAGCCTCCTGGATGGCGGCGATCAATTCCCCTGGATTGGCCGCGTCCCGCGTCGCGCTCGTCGCGATAATGCGCGTCGAGGCCGTTCCGAGTTCACGGGCTTGAGCAGCGAACTCAGCCACTGCCCGAGCCGTGCGCGTGATCGCCGCCGGCTGAAGGCGACGGGTCTCGTAAAAACCGCGGCCGAGACGGGTCTGTTCGCTCCGTTCGACGAGGGGTTCCACGCGGTTGGCCGACACTTCCGCCACCAGCAGCTTGACGGAATTGGTCCCGACATCAATGACGGCGCGGCGAACGCTACCTGCGGAAGGTGAAGGGGAGGCAGAGGACGGTGGGGAGTCTGGTTTCAAGCGGTTTCATAAGTCTCACGTTGCGGAGGCGAGACTTCGGCGAGTCGGGGAATTTTTCGGAACTTCAGGAGCACCAGGGCTTGTGAGGACGCCCGCCCCACTTTATGAGACCGGTTTCTGGCATTTTCCATTTGCTGGCTTCCCTGCGCAGCGCCGGGGTTATTCGGAGTGCTTGCGAGCCAGCACGGCGCCGCCAGTGATGCCCGCGTCGTCGCCGAGCCTGGTGGCGATGATTTCGATCCCTTTCGTCGTGCCTGGCATGGCGTAGTCCATCGCGGTTTCCACGATGATGGCCAGCATTTCATCCTCCAACTGCTCCATCAACCCGCCGCCGATCACGACGACCTCCGGGTTGAGGATATTGATTAAATTGGACACGGCGATGCCGGTGTATTCGGCCGCTTCCTCGACGATGTGCTCGACGAATTTATCGCCGCGCTTGATTGCCTTGCGCAGGTCACCGCTGCGCAAGTCTTCCAGCTCTGGTCCGAGCATTTCGGTCAGGAGCGTTTTCTGGCCTTCCTTGACGGCTTCCTTGATCTTGCGGAAAATGGCCGTGCGACTGGCCAGCGCTTCAAAGCAACCTTTGTTGCCGCAACCGCACTTCGGTCCGCTTACTTCCAGCACCATGTGTCCAATTTCACCCGCCGTGCGATTGAAACCCGAGTACAGCTTGCCTTCCAAAATGAGCCCGCCGCCGATGCCTGTGCCGAGGAAAATACCGACGACGTCGCGCGGTTTGGCTTTCAACTCCACTTCGTAAACTCCCAGCGTGCAGACATTGCAGTCGTTTTCCAAAAGGACCGGCCGCTCGAGCAGCTTCTCCAGTTCTTTCTTGAGCGGCACATCGTTCCAGCCAAGATTCGGCGCGAAAATGACTTTGCCCGATTCCGAATCCACGGCCCCGGGCGCGCCGATGCC
>QHPA01000392.1 GCA_003218935.1 Verrucomicrobiota bacterium | reverse complement strand
ACGATCATGCTGCTGGGCGAGACCAACGCGCCCGCGCTGGCCAAAACAATGCGCCAGACCCACGGCATCAGGGTGGTTGCGCCGTCTGAGGACTACGTGGTGTTGATCAGTGAAAAGAAGCTCCGCGCTGCCGTCGAGTTTCCTCCCAACTTCGAGCAGGAGACCAGGATGACTTCGGACAAACCGCCGCAGGTGAAAATTTACAACTTCGAGGGAGAGACGCGCTCGCAGGTCGCGGTTCGCAACGTCCAGAAGGTTTTTGATGACTACCGCAAGCAACTCGTCGCGGACCGCCTCGCGGAAAGCGGACTGACGAAAGACGTGCTCAAGCCGTTCGCGACCAGGGAAGAGAATGTGGCCGCGCCGGAAAAAGTCGGCGGAAACGTCATTGGTGGACTTTTCCCCTACCTGATTATTTTCCTCTGCTTCATGGGATCATTGGCGCCGGCCATTGATCTGACGGCCGGCGAGAAGGAACGGGGAACGATTGAAACGATTCTGGCCAGTCCGGTAAGTCGGCTGGACCTGGTCGTGGGAAAATTCCTCCTGGTGTTCACCGCTTCAATCGTCACCGCCGTTGTTTCACTCACCTCCTTCGCGCTCACATTTTCACTGCCGTTCCTGGTTGCCAGAGAGTTCGCCAAAAGGAACCAGGTGCCGTTTGACATCAGCGTCAGTGGTGTGGCCGCGGTGTTCCTGATGATGCTGCCGCTGGCGGTGATGTTTGCTGCGGTGCTGATGGCGATCGGGCTGTTTTCGAAGACGACCAAGGAGGCGCACAGCTATGCCTCACCGCTGATGCTGTTGGTGTTGATGCCCGCCATGGCAGCGATGGTGCCGGGTTTCGACCTGGACGCGACGCTTGCGTTGATCCCGGTCCTTAACGTCAGCCTGCTATCGAAGGAAGTGCTGACCGGCAATTATCCGTGGCTCTTGATTTTGCTGGTCTTCGCTTCCTCCTGGGGTTACGCGGCGGGGGCATTGAGTTTGGCGGTGTCGGCCTTCGAGCGCGAATCAGTCTTGTTCCGCACCTGAGCGCCGGTTCAGCGGAGCGTCTGTCATTTGAAGCGGTCTTCTTTCAGTGCTCTGACGATCGCGCGTTTCACTTCCACAGCATCAATGGCGTCGCGGTGTTGGTAGAGCACTTCGCCGTTCGGCCCAAGCAAAACCGTATAGGGCAACGCTCCGTCCCAACCTGGGTCAAACGCCGCCATTAACTTGTACTTGTCCACCTCGCCGAAGAGGAGATTCCGGCAGGAGGCCTGGTTCTTTTGCAGAAAGGCCAGCACTTCCTTTCTCTCGTCCGGATAATTCGCCGATACTGTTACCAGCTCGAAGGCACGATGCCGATACATGCGGTTGATGATCATCAGGTCCGGAAACTCGGTGATGCACGGTCCGCACCAGGTCGCCCAAAAGTTGATGAGGCGCGCTTTGCCGGAGTCGTTTTTACGCAGCGCCTTCAAGTCGTCCGCGCCCACAAGCTCGAGGTTGACCGGTTCAGCCGCCAGCCGCGCCAGGTACTGTTTGACCCCTTCCTCCTTACCCGCCCATTTGATCGAGCAACCGAAAGTCCTGGTTTGTGTGACGTCCACCTCGTGTCCCGCCAACAACGCGTCGATCGCATTGCGCAGATCGTGGGTCTTCGCCAATTCCGGCCGTTCACTGTCGTCAACGCGGCCGACGTAGCGCAACTTGCGTTCTTTGTCGAAAACAAACGCGTGCGGCGTGGCCACCGGCCCGTAAGCCCGCGCGGTCTCCTGTTTATCTCCGTCGTAGAGATAAGGAAAATTAAACTTCTTATACCTGGCCCGAACTATCATCTCCTTGAACGAGTCGCTCAAGTCGGTATAACCCAGTTCGTCGAGGCGAACGGACTTCGGATCGTTCGGGTTGATTGCCACGAGCGCTACTCCTTTCCTTTTGTAATCATCCACGATTTGCTTCAACCGCTCTTCGTAATACTGGGCGGTCGGGCAGTGATTGCACGTAAACACGACCACAAGGATGTCGGCCTTTTTGAAGTCCTTCAGCGAGTGTTTCCTTCCGTCCACCCCAGGCAGTCTGAAGTCGGGCGCCCGGGCGCCGGGCGGAAGCGTTGTTGCGGGTGGGGTGTCCGCCACCGAGATTTGAATCCAGGCAAAAAGGCAAAACCATGGCAACCAAAACCATTTCATAAAAAACTTCTGAATCGCGAATCGTACCGGCCAAAATTTGCGGGATTGCCTCGGTAGATACAATCAGATTCTCCACAACCGCCAGTCGGCGCTCGGATGCAAGGCAACGGGTGGTCCTGGTTCGGGCGACTCAGCGCAGACCGAAATCTTTCATGAGCTGGCGGTAATCCTCCTCAATCATGGCCGCGATTGACTCAGGCCAGTGGTTACAACCTTCCTCAATTTCACGCCGAAGGGCAACCCATCGTTCCGTGCGCGGTTCCGCCGGAGGCTTCATTTCGGAAGAAGCGGCAGAATCGCAGATCTCCCCCTGAGGCGCCGAGCCGGTCGAGTTGGTCGTCATACGAATGTCCTTCCTCAGAATCATTCCGGTTCAAACCGGAGCCAACGCTTCTTCCGGCACATTAAAATCCGCGCCAACGAAAAGAAACATGTTGTCGCCCTCGCGCTTCGCGCTGCTTCAGCCGTTCCTTTCAATGAGAAAACGAAGCGTATTCCCTATACGAGGTTCGATGACGCTCCGCAATGAGAAGATATCCAGAGGTTATTGCCAACTTGTTCACCGGCACAGCGAACACCCCTTGCCGCCGCCAGAAGATCCCTTGAAAATGAGGTGGAGTAATCCAACCCGGCGCTACGCAGGAGGCGGTGGGCTGCTGCCCGCGCTGCTACTTATGGTTCCGCGCAGGTCGGACTCGATCTGGCGCAACTGAGCTGTTTCGGCGGTCTCGGTGACGTTCCAAGCGTACACGATGCCCAACGCAGCTTCAAAATCCGACCGCGGAACCTCAATTCGAACGCCCGCGCTGACCCGCGAGAAGTCCAGCTCCTCGTCGAGTTTTGATTCGCTATGGACTTCCGCCGCGATACCGGCCGCAACCAGGCGCATTTTCAGCGGCTCGGCTTCTGCCTGCGAATTGAATGCGGCCACAGTGACGGTTTTCATATTGCTGAACCTACGCCCGTTTCGGCCAAATGCAACGGTCAAAAAATGGTTTCCCGAGCAAAGATTTGTTGGCCAACTTGACAGGGTCTGATAAAAAGGGAGCGTTCCAAAATCGACAACTCCGGGACCAGTCAATTTGGCTCATGCAGACATATCAACCGGGTGACATCCGAAATTTTGCCATCG
>QHPA01000386.1 GCA_003218935.1 Verrucomicrobiota bacterium | reverse complement strand
CTTTGGGCCGGGTGAAACCGTCAAGACCTTCCTTGTTCCCATCATCGACGACACTCTGGTGGAAGCCAATGAGACCATAAATCTCACGCTGCAAAATCCCACCGGCGGCACGCCGCTGGGCGGGCAGAACAAAGCTGTCCTGACCATCATTGACGACGACACCGCGCTTGAATTTGCCGCATCCATTTTCACCGCGAACGAGAACGGCACTAATGCCGCAATCACAGTGCGGCGCATCGGAGTTTCTACGAACAAGGTCACCGTCGATTATGCGACCAGCGATGGAACAGCGACTGCCGGACTGAAGTATGTCGCTCAGACCGGCACTCTGTATTTTTCCGCGGGTGAAACAGAACAGACCTTCACCGTTCCGATCATCGACAACGCTCTGACAGACGGCAATGAGAGCGTGAATCTGGTTCTGGCCAACCCCACCGGTGGCGCAACTCTGGCAGGCCAGAGCAATGCGGTCCTGGTCATTGTCGACGATGAATGTTCGCTCCAATTTGATGTCGCCAGTTACAGCGTCATCGAATACGCCGGCACGGTGACTCTGAACGTGCGGCGCATTGGCGGGACCGTCAATCCGGTCAAGGTCGATTACCTGACCGGCGACGGCACGGCGAAAGCAGGAGTGAAATACGTGGCGCAGAACGGCACGCTCAGTTTCGCGGGTGACGCGTATGTCCATTCAACCAACGGAACCGGCACGCTCGTATTTCGCCCTGGCGAAACCAATACGACAATTACGATTGCCGTCATCGACGAGCAGTTGGGAGAAGGTGATCAGATTTTCAATGTCTATCTCACCAATGCTCTCGGGCCCCAAAGCGGCGTGTTGCCGGGATCAGTCACCCTCGGCCAGATCACCAACGCGGTGGTCACGATTGTGGATGATGAAACACCGGGTAACGTGGATTACGCATTCAATCCGGGAGTAGTTGACGGCCGCGTCCGATCAGTGGCCCTGCAGCCCGATCAGACAATCATTTTCGGCGGGGAATTCACGACGGTCAATGGCATCAACTTCAATCGAGTCGCGCGACTTCACCCGGACGGAAATTTGGACAGTGGATTCAATCCTGGCGCCGGGGCGGATGATGTTGTGATGTCGGTCGCGTCGCAATCGGATGGCAAGGTGTTACCTGGCGGCGCCTTCCTGAACTTCGATACCACCAGCCGGAATCATCTCGCCCGACTCAACGCGGATGGTTCTCTGGATTTCGGCTTTGACTCCGGCGGCGGTCCCAACGGGTTGGTGCGCGCAATCGCAACACAGGCTGATGGCAAGGTGCTGGTTGGCGGAGATTTTACTTCGATCAACGGCACTGCCGCGGGCCACCTCGCCCGGCTATCGACGGATGGTTCATTGGACCCGGACTTCAACGTCGGCTTTGGCGCCAATGATGCAGTCTATGCGATAACGGTCCAAACCAACGGACAAGTGTTGGTGGCTGGCAAATTCACCGGCTTCAATGGCGGAAATTTCAGCCGAATTGCCCGACTTGATCCCGATGGCTCGCTGGACAACAACTTTAATCCGGGGTCGGGCGCGAATGGCTCAGTGTATTCAGTCGCTCAACAAACCGATGGCAAGATCCTGGTCGCGGGCACGTTCACCAGTGTCAATGGAGTCGGCTCGACCAACCTCGCGCGGCTTGGCCCCGATGGCTCCGTGGATCGAGGTTTCAACGCCGCTTGGGGAGCTGACAATGCCGTTTACTCCGTGGCCGTGGCAGCCGACGGAAAGATTTTCGTCGGCGGCGCCTTCACACACTTGAATGGCGCGAATCTCAACCGTTTTGCGCGTCTGAATATCGACGGTTCTTTAGACTCGAGTTTTGATCCCGGAACGGGAGCAAACGGAACCGTTTACTCAGTCGTGGCGCAGCCGGACGGCGCTTTGCTCATCGGAGGCGAATTCACACAGGTCAACGGTCTGGCCCGCGAAGGCATCGCTCGCATTCATGGCGAGGAAAAATTCACATTTGGAATCGTCCAATTCAGTGCCGCCGCTTATCAGGTTTCCGAAAAGGAGGGGGTGGCTGTGATCACGGTGGTCCGCACCGGCAACATCCAGACCGGGTTCACCGTCGATTACCTGACGAGTGATGGCACCGCAAAAGCCGGCACGAAATACGTGGCGCAAAACGGTACCTTGAGCTTTGCCTCCGGCGAAACAGCCAAGACCTTCACAATTCCGATTATCGATGAGACCACGGCGGAAGGTAACGAAACCGTGAACCTGATCTTGACCAATGCCGCGGCCGGCGGAAGCCTCGGCGGCCGGGGCACGGCCGTGCTTGTGATTGTCGATGACGAAAGTGCCGTTTCGTTCGCGCTTCCCAACTATACGGTCAAAGAGGATGCAGGCGCAGCGACGATTGAAGTGACGCGAACCGGAGGCGCTGACAGCGTTGTCACCGTCGATTACGCCACGACTGACGGCACTGCCACGGCCGGCCTCGATTACCGTGCTCAGCGGGGGACTCTCAGCTTCGGAATCGGCGAGACCAACAAAACCTTCACCGTCCCGATCATGGACGATAGTCTGACTGAATCAAATGAGACGATTATTCTGACGCTGTCCAATCCAACGGGCGGTGTGATGGTCGGCACCCAAGGCACGAGCTTACTGACTGTTTTAGATAACGATGAGCTGCCCCAATTCTACAATTTGAACATCCAACGCCCGTTGGGAGGAACGGTTTCGCCGCCGTCAGGCCAGTACCCTACCAACTCCATCCAGGTTTTGATCGCCGCACCGGAGCGGAATTACGAATTCGCGGGATGGGAAGGAAACGTGAGTTCAACGAAGGACCCACTCATTCTGACGATGAACCAAAACTACAATCTCACGGCCAATTTCCGCCTGAATAGTTATTCGGACACGTTTGAGTCCGGTGACCTCAGTACGTTGCCCTGGTCAACGGCGGGTGACCAACCGTGGTTTGTGGCGTCCGGCACTGCTTCAGGCGGTCGGTTTGCCGCGCGTTCCGGCCTTGTCGAAGACGGACAACAGAGTTCGCTGGCCCTGACATTCAGCGGGCGCGCCGGCACCGGCTCTTTTGATTTCCGCGTCAGTTCAGAGGCGGGCTGGGATTTTCTGGAGTTCTATTTGAACGGCGTGCGCGTGCAGCGTTGGTCCGGAGACGTTAACTGGCAGACCTTCCAGTTTGCGGTGCCTGCCGGTTACAATACTTGCGAGTGGCGCTATACCAAAGATGCCAATCCGGCTGCTTTGCTGTCGGTCTTCGATCTGCCAACTGGCCCGTCGCTGATTCGCTTGCAGGGGCAAGCCGACCGGTCGTATGTAATCGAGGCATCCACCGATCTCCTTAACTGGAATGCCATTTCAACCAATGTCGTGACTTCCGGCACGATGTTCCTCGAGGATCTGCAAGCAACAAACTACCCGCTGCGCTTTTACCGGGCGATTGCCAGGTAAGCTTCAGGTCCGACTCCGAGCAAGAAGGAGTTTGATCCGGAGGCCGGACAGTCGAATGCCCGCTACAGTTGTTCGGGATGAGCCATGAGGTCGGCGACGCGCGACAGCAAACGTCCCGCCGCGCCGCCATCGAGAACGCGATGATCGAAGCTGAGCGTCAGATTCGCTTCAGTCACCGGCACGAATTGTCCTTTGGTCTCATCCCAACTCGGCACGCGCCGTCCCGCCCCCATGCCCAATACGAGCGTTTGTTCAGGCAGCGGAATCGGCGTGGCCCAGGTCAGTCCGAACGTTCCAAAGTTCGTCACCGTAGCGATGGAACCGCCGGTCGCATCCGCTGGTAAGCGCCGCTGCCGCGCCAACTCAACCAACTCGCTGTAACGTCCCACCAACTCCTTGAGCGACCGCTTGTCGGCGTTGCGAATCACCGGCACCAGCACGCCGTCCTCTGCCTCGACGGCAAACCCAACATCGATCGCGGACGGATGAACAATCTTATTTCCAACCAATCGTCCCGCTGGCGCGCTGTTCTCGGCCAACGCCACGGCCAACGCGCGCAGGGCATAAAGCGCGGGGCCGGCCTTGGGGCGGCTCGCTTTGCGGTGCGCCAGCATGGCCTCCAGACATAGCGGCAACGCAACCGTCGCCAAAGGCCGCGTCCAGCTTCGACGCATCGCGTCGGCCACGGCGACGCGCATGGTGGAGGCCGGACTCAACTTGTGCCTTTCGAGGTTGGCCAGGAAATTCTCGAAGTCCTGAATCGTCACCCGTCCGGCGGCGCCGCTGCCCGCGATGCCTGCCAGGTCCGCCGCGTGCAATCCGAGCTCGTTCATTCGCGCTCTCATGCGCGGCGACATGTAGCTTGCTCCAGCGGCATGGGCCGGCACCGGCAGACCGCGGACGGTCGGTTCAACTTTTTGCCCTTTCCCATCGGCAGAAGGTTTGCCGCCGTTGTCAGCCAGAGTGGCGCTCTCATGTTCTGCCCGAGCAGGAACATCCAACCCCATGCGCGTAACGTCTTCGGCGCTCGCTTCCAAATAACCCAACACCGCGCCGACGGGGTAACTCTCGTTCAATTTCACCAATAATTTTTCCACGCGCCCGCCGCACGGCGAGGTCACGTTCATCGCAGCTTTGTTGGTCTCCACCTCAATCACATCCTGATCGACGTTCACCTTGTCGCCGACCTTGACCAGCAGACTGATAACGGTCGCCTCCGCGATCGATTCGC
>QHPA01000385.1 GCA_003218935.1 Verrucomicrobiota bacterium | reverse complement strand
GCCTGATCCAGTGGCTGGAACCCAAGGCAAATTGGCGCGCGTCACCGGTCGGTCCGTCGCTTGTGGCGCCGGGGGTCCTGGCGGAAATTCCCTTGAACCCGCGGCCCATTGCCCGCGTAAAGACCTTTCTGAGATTGGCGTGGCTGGCCAATCCGCTCGCTTACATCGCCATCAACACTGTGATTCCGACCATTCCCGCGCTCGCGAAACGGCTCGAACTGTCGCCGAAATTCGCGGGCTTCTTCTGTTCGGCATGGTTGTTTGCGCGCACGGTCGCGTTTCTCGTGCTCTGGCTCTGGCCGGGCTGGCATTACCGCTTTCGCTGGCTGGCAGGCGCTTATCTGGCGATGCTCGCGTGTTTCACCCTGATGCTGGCGGCCTCCGACCTCTGGCTCCTGGTCACCGCCCAAATCTTCTTCGGGGCGGCTATCGGATTGATCTACTACTCGTCGCTTTACTACTCGATGGATGTCGGCGAAGCAAAAGGCGAGCATGGCGGCATCCATGAGGCCGCGATCGGCGTGGGCAACTTCATCGGTCCCGCGCTGGGCGCAGCCGCTTTGCATTTTTTTCCCGAACAAAGGAACAGTGGCATGTGGACGGTTAGCGGTCTGTTATTACTTGGGTTCTTCGCTCTCGTCGCGGTCCGAAGTCGCAGTCGAGTTCGCGTTTAGCAGCGCTTTGTGTCGGGTCAAGGGCCGGCAACCGTTCGGCGCGAAAAAAACAATTTGAGGCGTTGAAATGTCCTGCGCGTGGGGCGTAGGTTTTGACCGATGGAAGAGAATCCGCTCAACGAGCAGAGTTCGTTGCCGCGCATTGCCATGGTTTCGACCCATGGCTACGTGGCCAGCACGCCTCCCCTGGGCGCCGCCGACACGGGCGGGCAGGTGGTTTACGTCCTGGAACTTTCCAGGAAGCTCGCGCAACTGGGCTACGAGGTGGACATCTGGACGCGGCGCTTCGAGGACCAGCCGGAGATTGATCCGGTCAACGAACAGGTGCGGGTCATCCGTGTGCCTTGTGGCGGACGCAATTTCGTTCCCAAAGAATATCTTTACGAGAAGTTGCCGGAGTGGTGCGAAAACGCGCTGCGTTTCATCAAAAAGCGCGGCCTGAAATATGAGTTCATCAACAGCCATTATTGGGACGCCGGCGTGGCCGGACAGCACTTGAGCGAAGTGCTCGACCTGCCGCATCTCCACACACCGCATTCGCTGGGCCTTTGGAAAAAGCGGCAGATGGAGGCGGATTATCCTGGCGATCGTGAGAAATTTGAAAAACAATACAACTTCACGAAGCGCACCCATCACGAACGCTTGCTTTACGCGGATTGCGACACGGTCGTGGCCACCACACCGCAGCAATTCGATCTGCTTCAAGCGGATTACGAGGTGCCCGTGGAAAAGTGCCGCATGATTCCGCCCGGTTACGATGACAATCGTTTTTTTCCGGTCAGCGAAGCAAGCCGCAACGCTATTCGTCAGCGCCTCAACTTTTCCGGCAAGGTCGTGCTGGCCATCGGGCGATTGGCGCGGAGGAGGCAAAGCTCCGCCTGGCCGTGGGCGGCGCGGATTTGAACGACGCGGAGCAGCGCATTCTCGACGAGTTGAAGGAGCAGGTGGCCAGGCTGAAACTCGAGGACCGCGTTCTTTTCGAAGGATTCATTCCGGACGAACTGCTGGCGGATTACTATCGCGCCGCGGATCTCTTCGTGCTCTCCAGCCGTTACGAGCCGTTCGGCATGACGGCCATCGAGGCGATGGCTTCGGGCACGCCCACCGTCGTGACGGTGCATGGCGGATTGTATCGCGCGCTCACGTTCGGCCGGCACGCGCTGTATGCCGATCCGTTTGACAAAGAGGACCTGGGCATCACCATGTTCAAAGTGTTGCGCCATCCGCGGCTGCGGGACCGTCTGGCGCGCATGGGAGCGCACAAGGCGCGGAGCCTGTTCACCTGGACGGGTATCGCGCAGCAGTTGGTGGCGGTGGTCGAACAGCGCGCGAGCGTCAGCCTCGCTTTGTCCGACACCGAGTGGGATGAACCATGGAATGACGCCGACTGATTTTGAACGCGCGCGGGTTCGATCCGTTCCAACGATTCGGACGCGGGCAACATGACAACCGAAAAAATCCAGCTCTTCGGCTCCGACCTTGACGGCACTCTCCTGGGGAATCCGGAAGCCGCGCGACGTTTCAAGGACGCCTGGGAGGCCCTGCCGAGAAGGCAGCGTCCATTGCTGTGCTACAATTCAGGCAGGCTCGTGCAGGACGTCATCGATTTGCTGGCGACCGGTTGCCTCTTCTGGCCGGACTACATCATCGGCGGCGTCGGCACGCAAATCTACGACGGCCGCCAAAAACGGTCGTTCAGCGAATACAATCGGGTCTTCAGCAAGGGGTGGGACCTGAAACGCATCGAGCAGATCCTTTCCTTGTTTCCCGGCGTCACGCGCCAGCCACCGCAGTTTTTGCACCCTTACAAGTCGAGCTGGTATCTCCACCAGGCGCCGCCGGAGGTGATCGAAAATTTGAAACGCCAGCTGGCGGACGCCGGATTGGAGGTGACCGTCGTCTATTCCAGCATGCGCGACCTCGATGTGCTGCCGGCGAAAACAAACAAAGGCAGCGCGCTTCAATGGTTGTGCGACAAAATCAACGTGCCGCTGGTGAACGTGCTGGTGGCCGGTGACACCGGCAACGACAGCAGCATGTTTCTGTTGCCCGGCGTCAAAGGCATCGTGGTCGAGAACGCGCAGCCGGAGCTTTACGAAGCGGTCGTCAAACTGCCGACTTTCAGCGCCAGCCAGGTTCTGGCCGACGGAGTTCTCGAGGGGCTGAAAAACTTTGGCGTCATTCCGGAGGCGCCGTCGTTGGAGAGCTCGACCCTTCGCGGACACGAAATGGACCCGACGCTGCGCATGCTGTTCACCGAGGCGGCGCTGGGAACGCTCACGTCGGAAGAGCGCCAGCTCATTTGCGCCGGATACGATCAGGCTTTGATCGCTTTGCGAAAGAACATCACGCCGCTCGGTTTCTCCGCTTGCTCGCTCGACGACAACGAAGTCACCGGCACGGACGTGAACTATCGCAGCGTCTGGGCGCGCGACGGCGCAATCACGCTCGTTTGCACGATTGAGCTGGAGGACGCCGACGTGCGCGCGGCGCAAAAGCAGACGCTTAAGACGCTGCATTTGCTCGATCGACAGCGGACTGTGGGCCGTCATCGCCTTCTACTACTACGTCAGCAAAACCCAGGACTTCGATTTCCTCGCCGAATACTCAGACCGCCTCCAGCGGGTGATGAACTGGCTGAGTGCGCTGGACAGCAACAATGACGGCTTGCTCGAAGTGCCCGAAGCCGGCGACTGGACCGACTTGTTTGGCCGCAGCTATCATGTTCTTTACGACGAAGTCCTTTGGTATCGGGCCAATGTCTCCTTTGGCCGGCTGCTCGAGTTTCAGAAAACGTTCGACCGGGCGGCGGAGTATCTGCGCTGGTCGCAACTCATCCGCGGAAAAATTCTGAACGCGTTCTGGCCTTCCACCAAGACGCGCGAGGCGCCGGTGCAGGTGACCTTCGCGGAACAGCAGTTTTCACTCGGCGACTCCAGCTACCTGCTCGCGGAAATCACGCCGTTCAGTTTCAGTTGGCGGTGCGACGTGCTGGGAAACATTCTCGCGTTTCTGAACAACGTGCTCGACGTGGACCGCGCGCGCGTCGCGTTCAAGTTCATGTGGGGCGTCGGTGTGAACGATCCCTGGCCGGTGGCCAACCTCTACCCGACGGTGCAGGCGGGCGATCCGGACTGGCGCGCCTATTACACGGTCAATCTGCTGAATCTTCCGGGCCACTATCACAACGGCGGCGTCTGGCCGTTCATCGGCGGCATGTGGGTGCGCTTCATTCACCGGCTCGGCCTTTATGAGGCCGCCTGCCGCGAGTTGCTCAGGCTCGCGCAGTTGAATCGGCTGGGGAAAAACCAGGAGTGGGAGTTCAACGAATGGGTGCACGGCCGCACCGGCAAACCCATGGGCAAATGCTATCAGGCGTGGTCGGCCGCGTCCTATATCCGCGCCTGCCAGGAGTTGCAGATCAGCCCCGAAAACCTGCCGCACGATTGAGCGCTGATGATTTGAACAACGATCATGTTGGAAACGGGCCCGAAGCGTTTGCCGCTCAGTTTCAAGACTTTTCAAGGACGAACCCCGCGTCGGAGGGCGCTGTGGATTCTCCCTTGCTACTTGCCGCGGATTTCCCTAGTGCTACCGACAACGATTTAACGATGCAACGCACTTAACGTTTTAACGAGTCTTTATGTCCCTGCTCGCCGGCAAACTCGGAATCGTCTTCGGCGTCGCGAACAAACGCTCCATCGCCTGGGCCATCGCGCAGGCATGGCACCGCGAAGGCGCGAAGCTCGCCTTCACGTACCAGGGCGAACGGCTCAAGGAGAACGTCGAGGAACTCGCCGGCACGTTCGGCGCCGACACGTTGCTGATGGAATGCGACGTGACGAAGGATGCTGACATCGCCCGCGTGTTCGACGAGGTCGGAAAGAAATTTGGCAAGCTGCACCTGCTGCTGCATTCCGTCGCGTTTGCGCCGAAGGACGCGCTCGAAGGGGAGTTTGTGAACACGAGCCGCGAAGCCTTCCGCGTCGCGCACGATGTGAGCGCGTATTCGCTGGTGGCGCTCGCGCGCGGCGCGGCGCCGTTGATGACCGGGGGCGGCAGCATCGTCGCGATGACCTACTACGGTTCGGAGAAAGTGGTGCCGCATTACAACGTGATGGGCGTCGCCAAGGCGTCCCTCGAAGCGAGCGCGCGCTACCTCGCCTACGATCTCGGTCCTAAGAAAATCCGCGTCAACTGCATCAGCGCCGGGCCGGTGAACACACTGGCGGCGCGCGGCATCGCCGGCTTTACTGAAATGCTCAAACGCTACGAAGCCCACGCGCCGCTGAAGCGCAACGTCCTGCCCGAAGAACTCGGCGCCACGGGCGTGTTCCTCGCCGGCGACGGAGCCGCCGCCATCACCGGCCAAGTGATTTACGTGGACTGCGGCTACCAAATCATGGGGATGTAATTCAGACATGGCAGTTGCATTTCACATTTCCACTCCCACAAACTTGTCAATGGTGAAACCAGACGAAATCCTAGAGTCCCTTCGTGATTTCACCGAGCGCGAACGCATCGAATTCCCGCCGCGCGCGCCCGATGCAAAGCCTGTTTCCGATTACGAACCGATTCACAAATATGCGCTCGACTTGAAGAATGGCGCGAAGCCCGAAACCGCCGCCGAAGATCTGTTCACCGCGCTTTGCAAGGACGTGCTCGGATTTCAGCCGACACGACAAGTCGGAGTCGCGGAAGGCTTCGTTGATTTCATGCTCCCCGAGCGAATGGGCGAGCCGATGCAACTCGAACTCAAGCCGCTGTTCCTGCGCGACGGCCCGGATGCGCTTTGGCGCAGCGATGCGAACCCGAAAAACCACGTTGCCCAGGTCAAAAAATATCTTCGCGACCACGAATATCTGACTCTCACCGACCTCCGCACGACGTGGTTTTTCAGTGCGCGCGATTTCTACTTTGAGAACAAACCGTTCGCCGAAATGCCGTTCGCCGATTTTCTCAATCGCTGCCGCGAGACCCGCAGTGTGCTCGACACCTTGCGCCGCGTCGAAGACACGGCGGAGAAACCGGAACTGGAGCGGCAATTCTTTGAGGACCTCAACATCTGGTTCAACGAATTTGACAAGGTCAAATGGACGCCGACCGAACAAGCCGCCGAGTCGATCATCCTCCTCATCAACAAGCTCATCTTTGCCCGCACGATTGAGGATTTCGGACTCGTCCCTTATCGCTTCACTCAAGACGAATACGTCCGCCAGACCCACCGGTGGGAAGCCAAAGGCGCGCACCGCATCGTTCCCAAGTTCCTCGATGAATTCGAGGATTTCTTCGACGAGTACTACGACACCGAAATCTTTTCCGCCCGCGTCTGGGAGCGGCTCGACAAAGACCCGGCCAACCTCCAGCGCTTCTGCGAAAAGCTGAACTTTGTCCTTGGGATCAACTCCTGGGATCAAACGTTCAGCACCCGCGGCATCGTCCACTACAACTACCGCCGCATTGACGAGGACATCTTCGGCAAAAGCTACGAAATGTTCCTGGCCGCCAACCGCAAGGATGAAGGCATCTACTACACGCCCGCCGGAATCACCGGTCCGATGGCCGATTCGCTGGTCAACTCGCTCGCCGGAAAACTCGTGGACGAAATCTGTGCCGCCGTCGGCAGCCAGAAATGCGATTTCAAGAAAGCCGATCAACTCATGGCGCAACTTGCCGAAATCCGCGTGGCCGACACGGCCTGCGGCAGCGGCGGTTTCCTCATCAAAGTTCTCCGCGCCTTCTGGCGGCATTATCAGCGCATTGATTCAGCCTGCGCCTGGGTGCAAAAAATCCTGAAACCGGACAATGGCGAACTCTATCTCTCCGAACTCCCGCCTAACGTGGAGGCGGCGCTCGCTTTTCGCCGGCGCCATCATCTCGACAACCATCGTGTCCTCATCGCCCAGATTCTCTTGCGCCACATCTTCGGCGTGGACAAAGACCGCGGCGCGCTCGAAGTCACCAAGACCAACGTCTGGAAGGAAGCCGTCAAACTCTCGCCCGCTCACTATAACTACCGCGAGTTAAAAACCGACGTTGTCAAAATCCTCCCGAACCTCGAATTGAACTTCCATTCCGCCGATTCGCTCGTGGACGTGGAACTGGAGAAACAGGCCGCGTGGCTGGCGGAATATCATCAGGCCGAACTTAAGAAGCTCTCCGACCTCCGCGCCCGTTACATCGAGAATCCGATGAAGCACGAGCCGCTGGATGAAGCGCTCGCATTGCGCAAAAGAGTCCGTGCCGATTTTATTGAACATTTCCAAGCCGAAAACCTGCCGTGCGAACCGGGCGGTTTTACGCTCCATTTCTGGCCCTGCTGGTTTAATAGTGACGGCAGCGCACGTTCGTCGGGTAGCGCGGGCAGTCCTCTGCCCGCCGAGGCGTCTGTGAGCCAAGACCGGCGCGCACGGAGTGACGCGCCCTACCAAAAGGCTGCTGGCTTCGACGGCATCGTCGGAAATCCTCCGTGGGAAGGATTCAAACCTATCCGCAAGGAATTTGCCGCCCGCTTTTATCGCGGCAAACCGCAGTTCAGCAAAATGGGAATGGACGGCCCGGCGTTTGAGAAATGGTTTGAAGAAGAACTCGAAACGAACAAGGAATTTGCGGCCCGCTGGCGGGAGCACGAGGAATACTACGAACGACACAAGGAATTCTTCGGCAAACAATACGTCAAGCAGGGCACGGGCGATTGGAATCTCTTCAAGCTCTTCATCGAGCGCGACCTCTCGCTTGTTCGGCAGGGCGGGCAATTCTCGCTCCTTGTGCCGAGCGGATTCCAAACCGACGAAGGCTGCGCTGATATCCGCCGCTGGTTCATCACAGAACACCGGCTGGATGAACTGACCTCGTTTGAGAATCGCGGCTACACCGTGACTGAGAACGGCAGGGAA
>QHPA01000384.1 GCA_003218935.1 Verrucomicrobiota bacterium | reverse complement strand
TGCGGACCGAAGGCCGCATCTGATCCGAACGGACCGCGAGTGAACAAGCTGATTCGAGACGTGATTCCATTACGCGGGCGATTCAATTGGGATCGGGGAGCGCGCCCGCCTCGGGCGCAGCCAACGGCGCCCTCGCCGTTGGCATTCCGTCGTAGGGACGCCCATTCGGCGCGTGGCGCACCGGGCGGGCTGCGCTCCCATTCCTTTGGACCTGATCGTTCCGGCTAAGCCGTCTCTATTCAGTTCAACGTAGGGCAAGGCGTCTCGCTTGCCCCGTTCGGACGCAGTCCGTGCGGGCAAATTCGAAGATCCGGGCCATCACTTTTTAGTGATGCCCGCCGAGATCACTCGATCCAACGAAACCAGTTGCCCTGCTAGGCAGGCGGGACGCCTGCCCTACTTTTTACTGCATACTTACGGCTAAGCTAAGGATTTTCCTTAGCCAGGTTAGTTCATTTCCCTCAAACACAATCAGGGAGCCCCCCAATTGTGAGTTTTCGCTGCTTTGCCGATATTGGTCTCACCAGAACAAATTTGGTTTTGGCGACGACAACGAAAGCGATCGATATGAACAGCGAAAACAATCTGGCCGACACACTGGCGAACTCAGAGATTTACCAGGATTACGAACGCGCCTTCAGCGAAACCACCGGACTGCCGGTCGCCTTGCGACCTGTCGAATCCTGGCAGTTGCCGCACCACGGCCGGCGGAAGGAAAATCCGTTCTGCGCGTTTATGGCGCAGAAGAGCCGTAGTTGCGCCGCCTGCCTGCAAACCCAACAAGAACTCCACGAGACTGCCACTCGCGAACCGCAGACCGTCACCTGCCAGTTGGGATTGTGCGACACTGCTGTGCCTGTGCGGCTGGGCGACAAACTGATCGGCTATCTGCAAACCGGCCAGGTCTTCCGCAAGAGACCGACCGAAACGCAATTTCAGCGCACATTGAAACTCGCGCGTGAATGGGGCGTGGAAGTAGATGAGTCGGAGCTCCGCGCCGCCTTCTTCAATACACGGGTGCTATCAAAGCAAGAACACGACGCAATGGTGAAGTTGCTGGCGATCTTCGCGCAGCATATTTCGATGTTGAGCAATCAGATTGTTGTGCGGCAGGAAAATGCCGAGCCGCCGGTGATCGCGAAGGCAAAGGGGTTCATCCGTGAACACCAGGGCGAGGACTTGTCACTCGGCCAGGTCGCGAAGGCTGTCAACACGAGCACGTTTTACTTTTGCAAGATGTTCAAGAAGATAACCGGTGTGAACTTCACCGACTACGTTTCGCGTGTGCGCATCGAAAAGGCCAAAGGCTTGTTGCTAAACCCGAACCTGCGCATCAGCGAAATCGCTTATGAAGTGGGGTTCCAATCGCTCACACACTTTAATCGCGTCTTCAAGAAGATCCTCGGCCAGTCGCCGACGGAGTTTCGCGGACAATTGAAGCTGGCGGCGTAACGACGTGGCAGCAAAGGAAGCGAGTCGCGTAGCCACCGACGTGAGGAGGTGGATCTTCGTGATCCTCATTTCTATCCGCGTCGGCGGCTACGGCAGCCCTTTACAAAAAGTAGCAGCCGAAAGTCCCACGAAGCAATTCCACACCAAGGGTGTGAAAATTCCGGGAACCGTGCATGCTTCCCCCTCTCCTGGGGCCGCGGACGAAGTCTCGGTGAAAAACAAGTCCGACTCTGGCCGGGGTGAGGGCGAGCGTTTCTCCAATCCCATTTTCAGAATAGGAGCTCTGAAATCGTTCCTCGTCTTCAAAGAGAATGGAGCCTCGTTACCTCGGCGGCTGCGAAACCAGGCGTTTTCTCAATGGGCCGTTACACGTCTCTGCCAATGAAGATATTTTCACGTGTTACGCCCGTGAAACTCATTTACAATTCGGCGAATGACCGACCACGCGAAGCACGCCAAGGCCGAGTCGCTCGAACGGCGCAAGGCCGCGGAACCCGGCCCCTCCGCTGGCCACCCGTCGAGCGATGAGATGACTGTTCGCCGCAAACTCGCCGAATCCTCCTTGCGCGACAGCGAAGAGCGCTTGCGCGCCATCCTCGAAACGGCGGTCGAAGGAATCATCACCATCGACGAGCGCGGCATCATCGAGTCGCTCAACCCGGCGGCGGAAAAGATTTTCGGATACCAGGCGCAGGAGGTCGTTGGCAAAAACGTCAAGGTCCTCATGCCAACGCCGTATCGCGACGAGCACGATGGTTACCTGGGGAATTATCTCCGCACCGGTCGGGCCAGAATCATCGGCATCGGGCGCGAAGTGGTTGGCTTGCGCAAGGACGGCACGATTTTCCCGATGGATTTGTCCGTCAGTGAAGTGCGGCTGGCGCACAAGCGGCTGTTTACCGGTTTCGTGCGTGACATCAGCGACCGCAAGCGGCTCGAAAGGGAAGTCCTGCAAATCAGCGACCTGGAGCAGCGTCGCATCGGCCAGGATTTGCACGACGGCTTGTGCCAGCAACTCGCGGGCATCGAACTGATGAGCGAAGTGTTGGAACAAAACCTTTCCAGGAAATCCAAAACCGAAGCTGCGCAAGCCGCCAAAATTGCCGAGGGCGTGCGCGCGGCGATCGGCGATACGCGGATGCTGGCGCGCGGGCTTTCGCCCGTGGACGTTGAATCCAACGGCCTGATGTCGGCCTTGCAGGAGCTGGCGTCCAACACCGAAAAATTGTTTCACGTCGCCTGCCGCTTTGAATGTCCCCAGCCTGTGCTGGTGCGCGATCACGCATCCGCCACGCACCTTTACCGCATCGCTCAAGAGGCCATCAACAACGCCATCAAGCATGGCAAGGCCCGGGAAATCACGGTACGGCTCACTGCGCGAAGCAATCAGGCAAACCTCACTGTGACCGACGACGGTCGCGGGTTTGTGGTGAAGCCGGAGCAAACGAGCGGTATGGGACTGCGTATTATGAAATACCGCGCGGGCATGATTGGGGCCACACTCGAAATCCGTCGGGCCAACGGCAGAGGAATGCTCGTGGCCTGCATGTTCAAAAGCGATCTATGAGCGGGAAGAAAAAATCGTTACCGGTCGCCAGGAGACGCATCCTTATCCTGGACGATCATCCGATGATGCGCGAAGGGCTGGCGCAACTCATTGGCAACGAAGCGGATTTGTCAGTTTGCGGCGAAGCCGAAAACGCGAATGAAGCGATTGAAAAAATCAACGCCTTGAAGCCGGACCTGCTTATCGCCGACATCACGTTACCGGGCAAAAACGGTTTGGAACTCATCAAAGACGTTCAAGCACTTATACCTGGACTGGCCATGCTCGTCATTTCCATGCATGACGAATCGCTTTATGCCGAGCGCGTGCTGCGGGCCGGCGGCCGCGGATACATCATGAAGCAGGAGGGCGGGAAGAAATTGATGCTGGCGATCCGCCAGGTCTTGAACGGCCAGATTTAT
>QHPA01000078.1 GCA_003218935.1 Verrucomicrobiota bacterium | reverse complement strand
AAGCCGTGAGCTGGAACAAACGTGATCCGAAAACCAACTGGAGCATCAGGCGGAAAAGCGTAATCCTCCACTTTGAACTCCAGGATGGCGTTTTGGTGATTGAAGCCCTTCAGCGCCAGGTCGCAAGCGTAATGGAACCTGAGCTGCACCAAATGGTGGTTGAAGCAAGGTTGCGCGTCCCGAGTCCACTCAAATGCGTGAAGGCACACCTCGATCCGGGCATTGGCAACAACGTCGTCAAAAAGCCTGGTATTGCGGTCCATGAGCAAAGACCGGACCTCCGCATCGTGGAAGTCAGGCCAATAGCCGAAGGCCCGGAGAACCTGCTCGTGACCTTCAATGCGTTGGTATGGCGTGCTCATTTGGTCGAACGTTGGTGCTCAGGCACGGCGCGAATGGGGCCTTCGGCGTGGAACAAGAGCTTTGCCCTGATAATGTCATATTAGCTTGCTTTCAGGGCGAATTCGCCCGATGCAATTATCAGGTCCAAAAACCATATTGAAAGGCTAGAAAACCGCTATGGAAAGTCAAGGTCAGACACCCAGGTTGTTGGAACAGGTTCGCAGTGCGATGCGTCTGCATCATTATTCCCTCCACACCGAGCGATCCTACGTGGACTGGATCAAGCGCTACGTCCAGTTCCATCAGATGAAGAATCGGGACGACCTGGCCGATGCGGAACGGAAGATCGAAGCCTATTTAACCGACCTGGCGGTCAAGGGGAAGGTGTCCGCCTCGACGCAAAATCAGGCGATGAACGCGCTGGTGTTTCTTTACAAGCGCGTGCTGCAAGTGCCGCTGGGCGGGGCGATCAGCGCAGTGCGGGCAGGGCGCAAAGTCAACCTGCCGGTGGTGCTGAGGCGCCCGGAGGTGGCCAAAGTCATCTCCCTGGTGGAGGGGGTGGCGCAACTGGTCGTGCAGCTTCTCTATGGCAGCGGACTGCGCATTATGGAATCAGTCCGATTGCGGATTAAGGATGTGGATTTGCAAATGAAACAGATTACCGTGCGGTCCGGTAAAGGAGAGAAGGACCGGTTCACGACGTTGGCGGCGTCGATTGTTCCCCTCTTGGAAAACCAATTGCGGAAGGTCAAGGTGCTGCATACGCAGGACCTGGCGCGCGGACAGGGCGAGGTGTATCTGCCTTACGCGCTGGAGCGCAAGTATCCGAAGGCGGGGCAGGAATGGGGCTGGCAGTGGCTGTTTCCGGCCCGCGAGGTGTCCACCGATCCGTTGACGGGAGTGGTGAGGCGTCATCACGTCGATCCGAGCGTGATTAACAAGGCGATCAAGGTAGCGGCGCGGCGGGCGGGCTTGAGCAAGGTGATTAGCGCGCACACGTTCCGGCACAGTTTTGCGACCCACCTGCTGCAGCGGGGGACGGACATTCGGACCATTCAAGCGCTGCTGGGACACCGTGACGTGGCGACGACGATGATCTACACGCATGTGCTCCAACAAGGCGGCCAGGGTGTTCCCAGTCCGTTGGACGATCTGACGGTTGAGGGCGGAACGCGGAGCGCGGAATGATAGGGAGTCCGTTGGACGGGTGAGTTCGGGTCTGGGGTTTGGGCTCTTGGGTCTGGGCCGAGTGTCGATAGTGCCGGTGGAAAGCAGGTTGGAGGTTGAACGTTCGGCGTTGAGCGTTGAGCGTTTAACATCCAACGTCGAACGTTGCTCGGTCGAGGAGGAGAGGGAGAGCGCTCGTCCCAACATCGAACATCGAACATCGAACGCCCAACATCGAACGTTGAACGCGGAATGAAGGCGGTTCGTCCGACCGTCTCGACTCCTCACCCCGCCCTCTCCTCGGTCGAGGAGGAGAGGGAGAGCACTCTGCGCGCGCTACTCCGCGCGGCCCGAATTTTGCAATTCGCGTCATTCGTGCTATTCGCGGATAGAGACTGGCGGCTGGGAAGCCGCCGGGACCTGCACGCTGGAAGCGTGCGCTACGAGGCGCGGGCTCCCCGATTCCTGGATTCGCGTCATTCGCATGATTCGCGGATCAAATCGGCGTGGAACGAGAGTGAAAGAGGTTTGGCTTCCGCAGTCGCGACTGCTAAGAAAGCGGCGTGGCTGATTCATCGGACAAACTTTGGACGGCGCTGTCGTCACCGCGCCGTTTCACTTTGATTGCCGGGCCGTGCGTCATCGAAAATGAGAAGATTTGCGTCAAAGTGGCCGAGTCGCTGCGAAAAACCTGCGAGAGACTTGGCATCACTTACGTTTTCAAAGCCAGCTACGACAAAGCGAATCGCACGTCGCGCAAATCGTTTCGCGGGCCGGGCCTCGACGCGGGATTGGAAACGCTGGCCAAAGTGCGCGCGAAATCCGGCGTGCCGGTGCTCACAGACGTCCACACGGAAACCCAGGCCGCCATCGCCGGTGAAACGGTGGACGTGCTGCAAATCCCCGCTTTTCTCTGTCGCCAGACCGATTTGATCGAAGCGGCGGTGTTGACCGGCAGAATCGTCAACTTGAAGAAAGGCCAATTCCTGTCTCCGTCGGAGATGGGGCAGGTCGTGAAGAAGGCGGTTGAAGCGGGTGGCAGGAAGATTCTTGTCACCGAGCGCGGCACGACGTTCGGTTACAACAATCTGGTGGCGGACATGCGCTCCATCCCGATGATGCGGCGCTTCGGTTTTCCGGTGATTTTCGACGCGACGCATTCGGTGCAATTGCCCGGTGGCGGCGGGAACAGATCGAGCGGCCAGCGCGAGTTCGCCCCAGTCCTGGCGCGGGCGGCGGTGGCGGCGGGCGCTGAGGGCGTGTTTATCGAAACACATCCGGACCCGGACCGCGCGTTGAGCGACGGTCCGAACATGATCCCGCTGGCCGAGATGCCGACGTTGTTGAAGACGCTGTTGAAAATTCGCGCGGCGGTTGACTGACGATTCAGTCAAAAGGAGTGGGGAGCGCAGCCGCCCCGGCTGCTGTTCGGCGCGCCCCGCGCCGAACTCTATACAGGTTGCCAAAAGTAATTTCCGAAATGGTGGGGCAAACCTGCCGGTTTGCCGCGACGACCCGCAGGTCGTCGCCCACTATTTCGGAAATTTCTTTTGGCAATCACTCTATACCCGAAGGAAAAACCATCCAATGGAGCGCCTGGCGCCGGAATGCCAACGGCGAGGGCGCCGTTGGCCGCGCCCGAGGCGGGCGCGCTCCCCGATTCCATCCCGCTCCGTAACGATTCAGTTGGACTGGGTGGACGGAGGAATATTCTTCCTAAACTCCCGCGCGGGCTTTATGAATGAGTCCGGCGTGAAACTTCGGCGTTTCTGTTTGTCGGTGGTTGCCGCACTCGTGCTGGTGTCGCCTGCGGTGCGTTCGCAACTGATCGAAGGCGGGGCCAAACGTTTCAAGCATGCGTTCGTGGACGAACAGACCGGCAAACGCACCATGCTTTTGACCGGGGGCAGCGCGACAAATATTTCCAACGAGGAGTTGCTGATCGGCGACGGAGTACGGCTTCAATTCTTCGATGACACCGGGAAGACAAACCTTGAGGTCGCCTCGGCGGCTTGCATTTATAACCTTAAAACTGAATCGGTTGCTTCGACGAATCGTCTGGAGGCGAGCAGCGGCAGCGGCCAGTTTTCACTCGAAGGCGACGGTTTTGAGTACGCTCGGGCGAATGGATCGTTGACGATTTCCAACCACATCCATGCCACGATCCGAAAGGATTTGCTCCAATCACCATCGCAAACAACCGCGACACGCGGTGCTGGTCAGTCCGGAAGGCAGACCGAAGCAGCGCCGGCGACCAATCAATTTCTGCAAATTTTTTCCGATCGGATGCGGTATCAGTCGAATCTTGCTGTGTTCGAGTGCAACGTTCGGGTGGAAGATCCGCAGGGCAAAATGACTTGCAGTGCTCTGACAGTCGCTTTTTCCGAGCGGTCGCCATCAGACGAAAGCCGGCGGATTGAGAGTATCGTGGCAAGACAACAGGTGGTCATTGACTCGGATCAGGTCCATGCCTCGGGCGACCAGGCGACGTATCGTCAGGCCACGGAGGTAATCGAGTTGACGGGCAATCCAGCATGGCGCCTTCGCCAGTACGAGGGCCGCGCGGAGGAGCTGGTGGTGAACCGGAGGACGCGGGAGTTTCACGCCCGGCGCAACGTGGAGATGACGCTGCCGCCGGGTTCGATTGGGCAGAGCGGTTTTCTGCTGCCCGAAAGTTCGTCGGAAACCACCGCGACCGCGGCAGAAGGCCAGCCGGCGCAGGTGCGGGCCGGTGATTTCGAGTTCAAGCCGGATGTCGCGGACACAAACTTCAACCTCGCGGTGTTCCGCGGCAACGTGCAGGTGAACAGCGGAAAGGGAAACCTGGGCTGCGAGTTGATGACGATCATATCGACGGCGCAGAGCAATCGGACGGAAAGCGTCGTGGCCGAGCGGAGCGTGGTGATGGAGCAAGGGGACAATCGCGTGACCGGTGAGAAGGCGGTTTACACTGCGACGAACGCACTGGTCGAAGTGACGGGAAACCCGGAGTGGAAAATGAGCCAGCGCGAAGGAACTTCCGAAGTCCTCGCGTTCGACTTGAAAAACAGGGCGTATCACGCCGCGCGCAACGTCCGGATGCGTTTGCCCACCGGCGCACTCGGCGCTTCGACGTGGTTACCGTCCGGGTCCGCCGCCCGGACCAACGTGGCGGCGAGTGGGACCTCGACTGATCCGCCCAAGCCGATTGAGGTCGCTTCAGACGATTTTGAATTGAAACCGGACGCAGCGAACACGAATCTGAGCCTGGCGACTTATCGCGGCCATGTGCGGGCCAGCGAACCGGAGCAGATGAATCTGGCGAGCGAGGAGTTGACCGTGACCGGCAAAATGTTGTTGGGGACAAACCAGGTGGAACGTGTTGTCGCGGAGGGAAACGTGGAACTCGTTGTTCGCGAGTCCGGCGGAGAAAAACGGGCGCAGGGCGACAAAGCGGTTTACACCGCCGGCAACGGAGAGGTCGTGTTGACGAGCGGTAACCGGGTTAAGTTCGTCGTGGCGGATGCGCAGGGCGTAATCGAAGGCAGCGGGTCGAAGGCGGTTTACACGGGCGCTCCTGGGGTATTGGAATTGTCAGGGAATAATCCGGTGCTGACGGCCGGCGAGGGAAAAGTATGGGGTGACCCGGTGATTTGGGACCGGGCGAACACGACGCTGAAAGCAACGGGAAATTGGAAAGTGAAACTGAATCCGGAGTCGCTGAAGAAGAAAGCAACGCCGGCCCTGCCGAAATCGTGAGCATGATTTTCGCTCGACCCATTTCTGTGTGAACCTGCCTCAGTCACAAACGCAGCCGGAGCTGCAAAAAAGTCCTGCGTCGCCCGCGGTGACCGTTGACCAGGCGCGACACTTGTTGTGCACCGAGAAATTGGTCAAGGAATACCGCCAAAGGCGTGTCGTCAACGGCGTGTCGATTTACGTGGATGCCGGCGAAATCGTCGGACTGCTCGGCCCCAATGGCGCCGGCAAGACAACCACGTTCAACATCGTCGTCGGCTTGGTGAAGCCGGACGAAGGCGACGTGCGATTTCAGGAGCGGGAGATCACTCGTTGGCCGATGCATCGACGCGCGCGGCTGGGCATCGGTTACCTGACGCAGGAACCGTCGGTATTTCGCAAACTGACCGTCGAGCAGAACATTCTGGCGATTTTGGAGACGTGCGTGATGGACGCGCAGGAGCGCCAGGTGCGGCTGAAGTATCTCCTCGACGAACTCGACCTGGCGCGGCTCGCCAAAAGCAAGGCGTACACGCTCAGCGGCGGTGAGAAGCGGCGGCTGGAAATCACCCGCGCGCTGGTGACCAGCCCCAAGCTCATGCTGCTCGACGAACCGTTCAGCGGCATTGATCCGATCGCGGTTTATGAAGTGCAGAAGATTGTCCGGCGCCTGCAGGAACGCGGTCTGGGCATCTTGATTACCGACCACAACGTGCGCGAGACACTCAAGCTGGTGGACCGCGCTTATCTGATTCATAAAGGCGAGGTGGTTTACCATGGACTTGGGCCGGAGATGCCCAACGACCCGAAGGCCCGCGAGATTTATCTCGGACCGGAATTCAATCTATAGTTCGTCAATTCGTCAAAAAAGTTGAACCGTTAAATCGCCGAAGCGTTGAACGGGAAGCGCGTGTGAGCGAGGGCGTTTGTCTGTTCAACAATTCAACGATTTAACGCATTTAACGATTTCAAAAGATATGCAACGCGATGTCGTCACCGTTGAACGGTTTTACACCGAGCATGCCGGCGAGTTGGAGATGAAACTGGTTGCCGGAGCCGCCGGTTTGAAGCGGGTGATTCGCGAGCAGACGGTCAATCGACCCGGCCTCGCGCTGGCCGGGTTCACCAAATATTTCGCCAGCAAACGAGTGCAGGTGATCGGCAGCGCGGAATCCACCTTCCTCAAGTCCCTGGGCAAGGAGGAACGGGAACACCGTTACGCCGATCTGTTTTCGTATAAAATTCCCTGCGTCGTTTTCAGCCGGAACATTCATCCGGACAGGCTTTTTCTCAAGGCCGCGGAACGGGCGGACGTGCCGGTGTTTCGCTGCCCGCTCATCACGATGAAGTTCATCAATCTTGCCACGCTGGCGCTGGAAATGATGTTCGCGCCGCGCAGCACGGAGATGGGAAGCATGGTGGACATCCTGGGCGTCGGCGCCATCATTCGCGGCGAAAGCGGCATCGGCAAAAGCGAAAGCGTGCTGGCATTGATCGAGCGCGGCTACAGTCTGGTGTCGGACGATGTGACCAAAGTCACGCTGGTGGACGGGCGCGAAGTCATCGGCACCAGCGCCGAGCTGACCCGCAACCACATGGAAGTGCGAGGTATTGGCATCATCAACGTCGCCGCGATGTTCGGAGTCAAATGCATCCGCGCTGAAAAACGCGTCGATCTGGTCGTCACGCTGAAAGTCTGGAACGAAGTGCAGGACGTGGACCGGCTCGGGATGGAAGAACAGTTTGTGAAGATCCTGGGGGTGGACATCCCGCACATCATCATTCCGGTCCGGCCCGGACGCGACCTGGCACGGTTGATTGAAGTGGCCGCTTTCCAGACCAAGCTGAAGCGTTCCGGCTACAATCCGGCCAAGGAATTGAACGACCGGCTCATCGCCCAGATGTCCCGCAAGTTGCGGCTCTGAATTTCATTGGCAAATCGCTTGCTCGTCCTCATAATCAAGCGCTGAATGAGCGCGACGAAGAAGCCGACCGACAAACACTCCGCAGTCACCCGCGAGTTGGTGGTCAGGAACAAACTCGGCATTCACGCCCGGCCCGCAGCGATGTTTGTCAAGACGGCCAACCGCTTTGAGTGCGACGTTTTTGTGGAAAAGGACGGCGAGAGGGTCAATGGCAAAAGCATCATGGGCCTGATGATGCTCGCGGCCGGGCCGGGGAGCAAACTGCACGTTCGGGCAGAAGGCGAAGACGCCGCCCGAGCGGTTGCCGAGCTGGACGCGCTTCTGCAACGCAAGTTCGACGAGGACTGACCGCGTATGTCTGCGATGGAATTTGATGTCAGATACGCCGCGCGTCTTGCGCATATCGAATTGACCTGCGCGGAAGAACAAAAGCTCAGCGCGCAGCTCGCCAACATTCTCGGCTACGTCGAGAAATTGAAAGAACTCGAGGTCAGCCAGGTCGAACCGACCGCCCACGCCGTGCCGATGATCAACGTGACCCGGCCCGACGAAGTGCGGTTCGGGTTGACCAACGATGAAGCCCTCCGCAATGCACCGGCCCGCGCCGGCGGCCTGTTCCTGGTGCCGAAGATCGTGGAGTAAGACCCGATTTTCACGAACGCGCGCGTATGGGAGAATGAATTTGCGCTGATTCGTGTAATTCGTGTCCAGGTTTTTTCATGCTGAACCAACTCACCATTTCCGAGCTTACAGGCAAGCTTGCGAAACGCGAATGCTCCGCCCGCGAAGCGATGCAGGCGTGCCTCGATCAAATCCAGCGTGTGGACCGACGAATCAAAGCTTTCCTTGGCTACGACGCGGCGGATGCGCTCGCGCAGGCCAAGGCCGCTGATAAAGCAATCGCCGACGGCGCGGATTTCAAACAGCGTCCTTTGCTCGGTGTTCCCGTCGCCGTGAAGGATGTGCTTTGCGTGAAAGGCCACCCGTGCAATTGCGGATCGAAGATTCTCGGCAAATTTGTTTCACCCTACGACGCGACAGTCATCGAGAGATTGAAAGCCGCGGGCGCGATCATCTTTGGCCGCCTGAACATGGACGAGTTCGCGATGGGCAGCTCGACGGAAAACTCAGCGTTCTTCACCACGCTGAACCCGTGGGACACGGCGCGCATTCCCGGCGGTTCGTCCGGCGGTTCAGCGGCGGCGGTCGCGGCGGACGAAGCCATCGCCACGCTCGGTTCGGACACTGGCGGTTCGATTCGACAGCCCGCCGCCTTGTGTGGCGTCGTTGGCTTGAAACCCACTTACGGACGCGTTTCGCGCTACGGCCTCGTCGCCTTCGCTTCGTCGCTCGACCAGATCGGACCGTTCAGCAAAGACGTGCGCGATGCAGCGGTCATCATGAGCGTCATCAGCGGCCTCGACCCACGCGACTCGACCAGTGTGCCGGAGGCGGTACCGGACTACGCCGACGCGCTGGGCGGCAACATCAAAGGGCTGAAACTTGGCTTGCCGAAGGAATATATGATCGGCGGACTCGATCCCGAAGTGAAAGCGGCGGTTGACGCCGCCGTGCGGCAACTGCAAAAGCTCGGCGCGGAAGCGAGGGAGATTTCCCTGCCGCACACCGATTATGCGGCGGCGACCTACTACATCATCGCGCCCGCCGAGGCTTCGGCGAACCTCGCGCGATTCGACGGCATTCGCTACGGCCTGCGGGTGGATGGGGCCGACCCGGTCGAGCTTTACGGTAAGACCCGTGGCGCGGGTTTCGGCGCAGAAGTGAAACGCCGCATCATCCTCGGCACTTACGTCCTCAGCAGTGGTTACTACGATGCCTACTACCTGCGCGCCCAGAAAGTCCGCACGCTGATCCGGCAGGACTTTTTAAAGGCGTTCGAGCAAGTGGACTCCATTGTCACGCCGACGACCCCGACCGCCGCGTTCAAGGTCGGGGAAAAGTCCGACGACCCGCTGCAAATGTATCTTTCGGACGTCTTCACCGTCGCGGCGAACGTCGCCGGCATCTGCGGCATCAGCGTGCCGTGCGGTTTCACCCAATCGCCGAAACTGCCGATCGGCCTGCAACTGCTGGGCAAACCCTTCGGCGAGGCCACCATTTTGAAACTCGCGCACGCCTACGAGCAGAGCACCGGTTGGCACCGGGAGAAGCCGCCATTGCCTTAACCGTAACGTTCTCTTCTAGGGACAGGGTGACTGCATGGAATACGTCCTGGCCCGAAGGATGCAGTTCGTCTCGCCGCCGCGTCGGTTGCAGGGAAAGTAACCGTTTGGTTACTTGTCGTGTCTCTAACGTTGTTCGAAATGAAAGGCCCGGCTCCAACGGGAAACAGCCAGTGGAAAGGGAGCGCGCGCGATCCGCAACGCACGCGGGAACAAATCCTCTCGGCGGCCCTCAAGGAGTTTTCCGCCAAGGGCTTTGCCGGCGCCCGCGTGGACGTCATCGCGCGGCGGGCCGCCATCAACAAGCGGATGCTCTATCACTACTTCGGCGACAAGGCGGGATTGTTTCGCGAGGTCTTGCGCCGGAAGATGGCGGACCGGGCCGCCTGGGCCGCGTCGTCTCCCGACGATCCGGCGGAGAGTCTCCCGTACTGGTTTGAATTGGCGCTGCAGGACATGGATTGGATTCGTTTGCAGCAATGGGAGGCCTTGCAAGGGGGCAAAGGAAAGGTGATGGACGAAGAGGCGCGTCGCCAAGCCGCGGCGGCAGGGGTGGAGAACATCCGCAGTCGACAGAAGCGCGGGTACATCGCGCCGGAACTCGACCCGCGACATGTGTTGCTGGCCATGGTTTCGCTGACGACCTACGCCCTCGCGTTTCCTCAAGTCGTCCGATTGATTACGGGGCTTTGCCCGGACGATCCGCGCTTTCGAGTTGAACGCACCGCGTTTCTGCATTGGATGGGCAGGGCTTTGCGGCCCAGGAACGGTGAGCGGATGGGCGAGGAAATTGCGCGGCACAGGAGAATCAAAGACTAATTGAATGACAGCACTCTCGAATTCTTTCGGTGAAACGGGACGCGCCGTTGCTTGTTTGGGGCGGCAGAGGCATTTTCTCATTCACGGAAGTTTACCCCTTCTGCTGGCCGTAGGCTTCAGCCTCTCCGGCTGTTCCCGCCAGGAGGCCAGCGCTGAAAAACAGGGCAAAAGCGAGGTGGGCGCGTCGGTGCCCGTGCTGGTCGGCAAGGCAATGGCGAAAAGCATGCCGGTGCAAATCCAGGCGATCGGCAACGTGATGCCCTATTCCAAGGTGGCCGTGCGTTCGCAGATCACCGGACAACTGGTCCAGGTTCATTTTCAGGAGGGTAAGGAAGTGCGGAAAGACGATCTGCTGTTCACCATCGACCCGCGCCCGTCGCAGGCAGCGCTCGACCAGGCGAAAGCCAACCTGGCGCGCGACGAGGCGCAACTGGAGAACGCGCGGATTGAGTTTGCGCGGGCAAAAAAGCTGTTTGAATCCAACATCAGTTCGCGTGATGACTACGACAAGGCGCAGGCCAACCTCGACACGCTCCGCGGCACGGTGCTGGCGGACCGAGCGGCCATCACCAACGCGGCGCTCAACCTCGAATTCACCTCCATCCGTTCACCCATCGACGGCCGCACCGGAAATCTCCTGCTGCACGAAGGAAACATCGTGAAGGCCGAGGACGACGTGTTGCTCCAGATCAACCAGGTCCATCCCATCTTTGTTTCGTTCGCCGTGCCGGAGCAGTTTCTGCCTGAAATCAAGCGGCGGATGCGCGATGGGCCCCTCAAAGCGCAGGCGAGTTATGTGAACCTGGACGGAGCGCCACCACAGGGCAACGTTTCGTTCATTGATAATGCGGTGGATCCGACGACCGGAATGATTCAACTCAAAGCCACGTTCGATAACACGGACAACGCGCTCTGGCCCGGGCAATTTGTGCAGGTGGCCATGACCCTCTCCGAGCAGGCGAACGCGGTCGTGGTCCCGACGCCGGCAATTCAGCCGGGGCAGAACGGTGATTTCGTGTTTGTGGTGAAAGCGGACCACACGGTCGAGTTACGGCCGGTGGTTGTGGGCGCGGGGCGCCAGGGCGAAACGGTCGTGCAAAGCGGCCTCAAGCCGGGCGAGACCGTAGTGACCG
>QHPA01000077.1 GCA_003218935.1 Verrucomicrobiota bacterium | reverse complement strand
CTACTCCGCCGACGTTCGAAAAGGATATACGCCCGATCCTCAAGGCGCATTGCTTCGAATGTCACGGAGAAGGCGAGAAGTTGAAAGGTGGCCTCGACCTGCGCCTGCGGCGTTTGATGCTTCAAGGAGGCGACGACGGCCCGGTGATTGTCCCCGGCAAGCCCGGCCGGAGTTTGCTTTTCAAGCTGGTTCACAGCGGCGAAATGCCGAAGCGCGACAAGAAGCTCACCCGCGAACAGGTGGCGTTGATCAAACAGTGGATCGCCGCCGGCGCGACGACCGCCCGCCCCGAGCCGGCCGAGTTGGGAAAGGGCGGCGCCATCACCGAGGAAGAGCGCGCCTTCTGGTCGTTCCAACCGATTCACCAGCCCGCCATCCCAAGGACCAAACCCAAAGACCGCGTCCGAACGCCCATCGATGCGTTCCTGGTCAGCGCGCTCGTGAAACAGAAACTCAGTTTCTCGCCTGACGCTGAAAAGGTCACGTTGCTGCGCCGCGCCTGCTTCGATCTCACGGGCCTGCCGCCGACGCCCGCCGAGGTCGCGGCATTCCTCGCGGACACGGCGCCCGATGCCTACGAAAAGCTCATCGACCGGTTGCTCGACTCCCCGCATTACGGCGAACGCTGGGGCCGCCACTGGCTGGACGTCGCGGGTTACGCCGACTCGGACGGCTACAGCGACGCCGACCCGCCGCGCGGCTACGCCTACAAGTATCGTGACTACGTCATCCGTTCCTTCAATTCCGACAAGCCATTTGACCAGTTTATCACCGAACAACTCGCCGGCGATGAACTCGCGCGCGCGACCCAGGGCAGTCCGCAAGCCGCGCTGGCCGACCCGCAATTGCGCGAGTTACTAATCGCCACCGGCTTCCTCCGCATGGGCGTCGATGGCACCGCCACTCCCGCCCTGAGTGATCCGGGCGCGGTGCGCAACCAGGTCGTGGCGGACACGATCAAGATCGTCTCCACGTCGCTGCTTGGGTTGTCCGTCGGCTGCGCGCAATGCCACGATCATCGCTACGATCCGATTCCGCAGACTGATTACTACCGGCTCCGCGCGGTGATCGAGCCTGCGTATGACTGGAAGAACTGGCGCACACCCGACCAGCGCCTGCTTTCGCTTTACACCGATGCCGACCGGAAAAAGGCCGGCGAAGTCGAAGCCGAAGCGAAGAAACTTGCCGAAGAAAAGGAGACCAAGCAGAAGCAATATATCGATGAAGCCTTGACGAAGCATCTCGAGAAATTTGAAGCGCCATTGCGCGATGAACTGCGGGCCGCTTACGACACGCCCGCCGACAAACGCACCGCCGAACAAAAAAAACTCCTGGCCGATAATCCCAGCGTGAACATCAACGCCGGCGTCCTCTACCAGTACAATCAAAAGGCCGCCGACGACTTGAAGGCGATGGACGCAAAAATCGCCGAGATTCGCGGACGCAAACCGCCGGAGGATTTCATCTGTGGCCTGACCGAACCCGCGGACAAGCTGCCGGTCACCTACCTCTTCCATCGCGGTGATCCCAAACAGCCCAAGGAAGCCATCCTGCCCGGCGGCTTGAGTGTGCTCGCGCCTCCCGGCCAGTCAGTGGACCTGCCGTCAAAAAATCCCGACCTCGCCACCAGCGGCCGCCGGCTTGCTTTCGCCCGATGGCTCACCAGCGGCGCGAACCCGCTCGTTGCCCGCGTGCTGGTGAACCGCGTTTGGCAGCACCATTTCGGACGCGGCCTCGTCGGCACACCATCGGATTTCGGCGTCATGGGTGAACGACCGTCCCATCCCGAATTGCTCGACTGGCTTGCCAACGATTTTGTTGAGCACGGCTGGCAGTTGAAGCGATTGCACAAACTTATCATGACGTCCACCGCCTACCGCCAATCCTCGCGCCGCGATCCCCGGCGCGAGCAGCGCGATCCCGAAAATCGCCTCTACTGGCGCAAACCAGTCAATCGCCTCGATGCCGAAGTCATCCGCGACGCGATCCTGGCCGCCAGCGGCGCGTTGGACGAAACAATGTTCGGCCCGCCCGTGCCGGTGCGCCCGGATGTGCACGGCCAGATCGTCGTCGGCATCGACAAGACCGAAGGCGACAACAAAATGCCGGTCGAAGTGCCGCTCAAGGGAGAGGAATTTCGGCGCGGGGTTTACATCCAGGCGCGGCGGAGCCGTCCGTTGGCGATGCTGCACGCGTTCGACGCGCCGGTGATGGAAGTGAACTGCGAGCGACGGCAATCATCCACGGTCGCGACGCAATCGCTGATGCTGATGAACAGCCAGTTCATCCTCGACCAGGCCGCGCGCTTCGCCCGGCGCTTGCACGCGGAAGCCGCGGACGACCGCCTCCGCGAGGTGGCCCGCGCCTGGCAACTGGCCTTCAGCCGAAATCCGAGCGTATCGGAGCTGGCCGACGCTCTCGAATTCCTGTCCCGGCAGGCGGACCACCTGCAAACGGTGGTCGAGGAGACGGACGAGAAGGCGAAGAAGGACGAAAAGGCCAAACCCGCCACGAAGCCCCCGCCCGAACTGCAGGCCCTCACTGATCTCTGCCAGGCGTTGCTCAGCGCGAACGAGTTTCTCTACGTGGACTAATGCTGTCCCTGACGCTTCTTTACACCAAGCTGGAAAACAGGAGCGCCCCTCACCCTGCCCTCTCCCCATCGGATGGGGAGAGGGTGGCCGAAGGCCGGGTGAGGGAACGCGTTGTTTCGTGTGGTTCATGGCGGAGGGTCAATCCACGTAAATGAATTCGTTCAGGGCGAAAATCGCCTGACAAAAATCGGCAAGCGCGAGGTTTTGCAGATCGGTTTCGGGTTTGCCCGGTTCGCGCGTCGAACGCTGCTGAAGCCGGGTATTGATGAAGGCTGTTCCCGATTCCAGTTCACCGGCGGACGGCTCGCGTCCCAACGCCAGTCGCCAGGCCAGACGAACTTGCGCTTCAGGTTCCGCGCTCGCTTCCTGGCCGACCCTTTGAGCGAAGTCAATCGCACGCGCGCGAACGAACTTGTCGTTCAGCAACGCGAGGGCCTGCGGCGCGACAGTGGTGTTTTCGCGGCGACCGCAACTGGCCTGGGCATCCGGTCCGTCGAATGCCTGCATCAGCGGATTCTGCACGACACGTTTATGAAACATGTAAATGCTGCGGCGGCGCGTGGAAGGGGTGTCCTTCAAGTCCTTCGGATACGGGTCCGTCATGTTCCGCGCCTGAATGGCTTCGGGCGCGATGGGCGCCTTCACTGCCGGGCCGAACATTTGCGGATTCAGCGTCCCACTGACCGCCAGCATGGCGTCGCGCAGAATCTCCGACTCAATCCGTAGCGGACGCCGCCGCCAAAGAAGACGGTTGTCCGGATCTGCTGTAGCGGCGTCTCGTGAGAGCGCCGCTGTCTGTCGTTCAGCGAATGAAGCGCGCGCTCGTCTAGCAACGCCGGCGTTCTCACGAGACGCCGCTACAGTGCTTTCCTGGAGATAAACCGAACTCGTCATGATAAGTCGGTGCAACGGTTTTAATTTCCAGCCGCCTCTCACGAATTCACTCGTCAGCCATTCCAACAATTCGGGGTGTGTGGGCGGGTCGCACCGCGTCCCGAAATCGTTGAGCGTGCGAACCAACCCCTGCCCGAAGTGATGCTGCCAGACGCGGTTCACGATCACCCGCGCGACCAGCGCGCCCGCGCCGTGATCGGTGTCCGTCATCCATTCCGCCAGGGCGCGCCGCTGTTGGGTGGAATCGGACCGGCGGCTTTCAGCGCGCGCGGCTGCCCAGTAATCCGCGGGCGTTTTGCCTCGGATAAGCGCAGTGAGAAACCCCAACTCCACCGGCTCGCTCTTCGCGCGGAAATCACCGCGCGCGAGTAAAAAGGTCTCGCGCGGCTTCGCGCTGAAGTCGGCGAACGCAAGCGCGGTGGGTAGTGCTTCCGGTTTGCGCGCTTCCACAGCTTTCAAGGCTGTCTCTCTCGCGTCCCACTCGGCGCGTTCTTCATCGGAGAGGAGAGGCCGGAAATCCTTGTCCTCAACCTTCAGTTCCTTGGAAAACCTCTCCGCCAGGTCTTTGGCATCCTTCGCGTCGGGGTTGTTTTTCAGGAGCGCTTTCTCATCGTCACTGACTTTCAACGCGTCAATCTTCGCATTGCGCGCTGCTGTCTCGTGAGTTTTCCGCGCATCCTTGAGCCAGTCGTCCAAATGCTTCTTGGCCGGGTCGAATTCTCCCTTCCACTTTCCTTCCGCTTCGCGATAGCGCCGGACTTCTTCGAGCGGCGCGAGCGGCACTTCCGCGCGGTCGCCGCCATTGAACGCGCAGAGCATCCGATAATAATCGCGTCGCGGCACGGGATCGTATTTGTGGTCGTGACATCGAGCACAACCCAAAGTCAGGCCCAGCATCGCAACGCCCGTCGTTGTGATCATGTCGTCGAGGTCATTAAAGCGCTCGCGAGTTCTCTCTTCCTCCATCAGGTTGTCGGCAAGAACAGCGTGCGTCCCCGCGACGATGAAACCGGTCGCGGCAATAGCCTGTGGATTGTCCGGTTCAAGTTCGTCGCCGGCGAGTTGCCAGCGCACGAACGTGTCGAACGCAAGGTCGTCATTCAGACTGCGGATGACGAAGTCGCGAAAATGATGGGCCGTGCGCCGGTCTGCATCACCTTCCTGGCCGTCGCTGTCGGCGTAACGCACCACGTCGAGCCAGTGACGCGCCCAGCGTTCCCCGTAATGCGGGCTGGCCAGGAGTTGATCGACGAGTGATTCCACGGCCAATCGAGAGTTTTTCGCGAATTGCTGGACGAACGACTCGACCTGCTCCGGCGTCGGTGGCAGGCCAATGAGATCGAAATAAATTCGGCGCACAAGCTTTTGAGCGCCGGCTTGAGGTGAAAGCCCCAGCTTCTTCTCTGTCAGCCGCGCCAGGATGAAACGGTCCACCGGCGTGCGGACGGACGCAGCTCCTTTGACAGCCGGTAGCGGCGGGCTTGTGAGCGGAAGGTAAGACCAATGCCGGCGGTCCTCATCCGTCACGATCATTTCTGCGGAGGAAGCGGCTTCGAGGTCGTCAACAAGCAGGAGGAGAGAGGGCAAGGCTGCCAAACCAAGCACCGTGCATCGCATCCGCCAGGTGTTCACAGGATGCACGAAACCATTCGATGGACTGTCAGTCAACCCGATTCACGCGCGGCGTAATTTCCGTGCGGATTTTCTAATCGTAATCCTGATCTTTCTCTTACTCTGACCCGGACGATTAAGATTAAGATTAAGATTAAGATTAAGATTAAGATCAAGAGCGCACCGTTCCAAGTTCCCTGATGCCGAAGCGCTATTTCAGCTTCGTGATCCCAGGCTGGAACTGCGCCTCCGAACAGATGCGCTGGCACAAAGACTGTCGATAGTTACAATCCAGCCGCAGCATGACTGCCAAACCATCGCGAGAGCCACGGTTGCGTCCCCGGATGCGAGTTCTGTGCGGCGAAGAGATTGCGCTTGGGCCGGGCAAGGTTGATCTGCTGGCCCTCATCGGCGAGACCGGCTCAATTCGCGAGGCGGCCGAACGCATGGGCATGTCCTACATGCGGGCGTGGAAACTCATCAAAACGATGAATGTCTGCTTCAAGAAGCCGTTAGTCGAGGCGGTTCGTGGCGGGCGGGCGCACGGTGGCGCAGCTCTGACCGCGACGGGTCGAATGGCGCTCGCGCTCTACGAACAGATGGAAGCCAATTGCGTGGCCGCTACCAGGTCCCAATGGAAGGAACTCAGGTCACTCTTGCGCGATTGATTTCGTCAGATGATTCCAGACAAACCCAGGTGCTTCACAGGATTCCGGATTTGAATTGTCATACGTGATATATCCTTGAGAATATATCGCATGACCGCAACCGTATTCGTCCTGGTGAAGGCTGCCGAAACATCCATTCAAAAGGAGGCCGTATGAGCTGCAGGAAAACCTATTTCACCCGGTGGGCGATGGGCTTGGTTGGCTGCGCGACTACCACGCTGGACGCGGCCGCCATCAATGTCTTTGCCGCAGCGAGTCTCACGGACAGCTTGAAAGAAATCGCCGCCGCGTACGAAAAACAGACGGGCGACAAGGTCGTGTTCAACTTCGGCGCGTCGAGCTTCCTCGCGCGGCAAATCGAGGAAGGCGCTCCCGCCGAGGTCTTCTTTTCAGCCGACGAGGCCAGGATGGACGGCCTGGAGAAGAAGGGACTTGTCGTGAAGGAAACGCGCAAGAGTCGTTTGTCGAACTCGCTCGTTATCGTCGTCACCGCCGACAGCACGGTGTCCATCAAATCGGCAAGGGACCTTGCTGAGCCGAGAGTGAAGCGGATCGCGCTGGCCGACCCGAAAACCGTTCCGGCAGGCATCTACGCCAGGGAATATCTTGAGAAAGCCAGACTCTGGACGAGCGTCGAGTCGAAGATTGTGCCCACCGACAACGTTCGCGCGGCTCTGGCCGCTGTCGAATCCGGGAACGTCGAAGTCGGCATGGTCTATAAGACCGATGCCGCTCTATCGAAGAAAGTGAAGGTCGCCTGTGAAGTTCCTGCCAGGGACAGTCCGGCGATCAGCTATCCGATGGCAGTGCTGAAGCAAGCCAAAGAACTCGAAGCAGCCAAACGCTTCCTCAAACACCTCAATTCGGACGAAGCGGGCCGCGTATTCAGGAAGTTTGGATTCATCGTTCGCAATTGAGTGTTGTGACGCATGAGTGCCGAAGAATGGGAAATCGTCTGGTTCACTGCGTGGGTCTCGGCGTTGAGCACAGTGGTCATTCTGCCGTTCGGACTTGCGGTCGCGTGGTTGTTGGCACGTCACCAGTGGCCGGGCAAGTCCATCATCGAGACGCTCATCTCGCTGCCGCTCGTGATGCCGCCGGTCGCGACTGGTCTCATCCTGCTGAAAATGTTCGGCCGGCGCGGAGCAATCGGCGGCTTTCTCCATGACGCGCTGAATTTGGACATTGTGTTCACCTGGCGCGGCGTCCTCATCGCGCTCGGTGTGATGTCGTTTCCGCTATTGGTTCGCTCGGCGCGAGTCGCGTTCGAGGAAGTCAATCCGCGCCTGGAGCAAATCGCGCGCACGATGGGCGCAGGCGAGGTGCGCGTGTTCTTTACCCTCACCGCGCCGCTGGCACTGCGTGGCATCCTTGGGGGAATGATCCTCTCGTTCGCCCGCGCCCTGGGTGAATTCGGCGCGACCATCATGGTCGCGGGCAATATCCCCGGCCAAACCTCGACCCTCTCACTCTCGATTTTCCAATCTGTCCAGCTTGGCCAGGACGCTTACGCCTTTCGCCTGCTTGGCGTCTCAACGGTGCTCGCCTTTATCGCCGTGTGGACCAGCGAATGGCTGCTGCGCCAAAGGAAGAGGTCGAAGTGAGCTTGTTGCTGAACAACATTTCGTTGTCTCTTGCCGAGTTCACGCTGGAAGTGAACGTCGAAATTCGCAGCCCCATCACCGTCATCTTCGGTCCGTCCGGGTCTGGCAAAACCTCACTGCTTGATCTCGTGGCGGGACTCCGACGCGCCGAGTCCGCATTCATCCAACTCGGCGATGAGATTCTTACTGACACCAGCAAGGACGTCTTGGTTCCTGCTCGACGGCGCGGCATAGGTTACGTCCCGCAGGACCTGGCGCTGTTTCCGCACCTGTCCGTGCGCCAGAACCTGCTCTATGGGCATCGGCGGGATGGAAACAAGCGGTTCACGTTTGACCACATCGTCGAACTGCTCGAAATCCAGCCGTTGGTTCACCGCGGCGTCACACAACTTTCGGGCGGCGAGAAGCAACGCGTCGCCCTCGCTCGCGCGCTCCTCACTTCTCCGCGCTTGCTGCTGCTGGATGAGCCGCTCGCGAATCTCGACATGCACTTGAAGACGAGGATTCTTCCGTATCTGGCCCGCATCCGCGACGAGTTCCGCGTCCCCATCCTTTACGTTACGCACGACCGATTCGAGACGCTTTCGCTGGCGGACGAGATGGTCGCGTTGATCAACGGCAAGGTCGCGCAGACCGGGCCGGTGCAGGAAGTGTTCAGCCGCCCGGCCAGTCTCGACGTGGCCGGCATCCTCACCGTTGAAACGATTTTACCAGGCCGGATCATCCAAACAGCCGACGATCTTGCCACCGTCGCCGTTGGCAACACGATGCTCTCCGCCGTCGAACCAAACCTCCCGCCGGGCACGAATGAGGTTCACGTCTGCGTCCGCGCTGACGACGTGATCTTGCTCAAAGGAGCGGACACGCCCAGCAGTCCACGCAACCACCTGCCTTCGACCGTCCGGTCCGTTACGCGTGAGGGGACGTTGATGCGGGTCGAACTCGACTGCGGCTTTCGACTCGCTGCTTTGCTCACCAGGCAGGCGTGCGAGGAACTCACCTTGAAGCCCGGGGACCGCGTTGTTGCGTTGGTGAAAGCGCCGAACATTCACCTGATTCCGCGCTGAACAACTGCACCGTCTGGAGGTTCTGAACCTCTATATCAGCGAAACCACGGTGAAATCCCACCTTCGCAGCATCTTCACCAAGCTGAATGTTCTCAGTCGCACTGAGGCCATCACGTCGGCCAGCCGCCGCGGACTGGCTTTGAGTCGTATCCATACGGTGGAAGGAAGTTCTGACCACGGATTGGCACAAGCCCGCAGCGCTTTCCCGCCGGTCAGGAACGGGTTAAGGACTCTTAAACAGCCGCATACGCTTTCCGGATTGCGTTGGCAACGTAAATTGAAGACTCTCAACCGCGATGAGCCGAAAGTGAGAGCCGCCATGACCCGAAATGTTAAACCAACTCCGGACGACGCACTGTCATCCCTGACCCTGAACGAGGCGCAGTCGCCATACAAAGCCGAGGTGTGGCGGCAACTGACTCCGCGGGAACGATTGCGTCGCAGTTGGCAGATGCGCTCGCGTCTTCCCGATCTCAAAGCGGCGCATGATCGCAAACTTTTTCCAAAGCCTTAGCGATCGCAGTGTCGAGTATCTCCTCATCAGCGGGCAGGCCACCGTCCTCTACGGCGCGGCGACGTTCTCCGAGGACATTGACCTCTGGATCAATCCCGCTTCGGAAAACCGCGACCGTTTTACCGCCACCCTGCGGGATTGCCGGGCGCGTTTCTACAAACTCACGCCTCAATTGACGTCGGAAAACCTCAGTCACGGACACGGCTTCCACTTTGTCCTGCCGGGTGGAAAGGAGTCTGACGTTTTTCCGTTGCAGCGTCGAGTAGCGTCGAACCTGCGGCTCGATTCGCTTGCAACACGATTCAACTCGGTGCACAGCACCGACCTTACATTGAAATCACGGTGAATCCGGCGCACTCCGGCTTGAGGACAATGGGCAAATTGGCAAATGTGAATAACCGTCTGAATAACGCGTTAACAAAGGAAATACATTTATGCTCGTGGAAGCCGGGGTTCGTCGTGATTATCGAGAACCACAACGTGGAAAGGCGAATAACGAATGGCAGCAGAAGAAAGAGTGCTTTGCTTTGAAAGGAGACTGTTCGAGGAACTCGGCGTGTTTCAGGGCCTTAGCCTGGCAATTGAGAAATATTTGCCTGTTGTGACCTCCGCTTCAAATACTCTGTACCTGAACAGAAGTGACGCCGAACAGGACAAACGTTACAAACAGTTGATCCCTTACGTTCTCATTATCTGCCAGGGCAGGATATTGCGCTATCGTCGGGGCCGCGGCGGCCAGGAAACGCGGTTGCACGGCTTGTATTCCGTTGGGATTGGGGGGCACATTTCGGAGGAGGACCATGGCCTTTTTTCGAGCGGCCCTGGCTATCAGGAGGGTATGCGGCGCGAATTAATGGAGGAGGTTGCGATTGATGACGTGAAAGGGACAGCCGTCGCGGTAATCAATGACGACAGCACAGACGTTGGGTATGTACATTTTGGAGTCGTGCATGTCTTGGCTGTGGCCAACGAGAATGTCGCGGGCCGGCGCAGCGGTATTGTAGCTCCTGAGTTTATCCCGATTGTTGAGGCTGTAAAAGATCCCTCAGGTTATGAATCATGGTCGCGTTTTTGCCTCGAACACCTGAACCTGCTCCTATCCAAAGCCGCTGCTTCGGGTGTCAAGGTTCCCGAACGGGTAACGGACTGATCATGCGGTTCATCCGGTTCTCCCTGACCGTTTACTACTGTTGCGGCGTCACGATGCGATAGTAACGCGTGGTCGAGTTGGTGACCGTTGGGTCCAGGACTTCGACGGATTGCGTGACGGGCTGAACGTCGGCAAGCTTCAACCAACCGCCGGCGCTTAAGGAATCGCGGTATTGCACCGTGTAAGTCTGCCCGGCGACGGCGGTGAAACGGATTTGCAAAACCGATGATGTTCCGCTCGGCCAGTCAACCGAATCAATGTGCAACGGCGGTTGGACCTGCCCGTTGACGGCCACGGCCAGGTCATCGCTGACGGACGATGCGCCGTCGTTGGCGGTCAGTCGCAGCACGTAGGTGCCTGCGGTCGAAAAGCCCGCCGTTGTGTTCAATGCGTTGGCGTTGGCGAACGTCACCGTCCCTGGCCCGCTGAACTTCGTCCATCCGAAGGTGAGCAGTCCCGGCGGGATGGGCAGGCCGTCGTCGCTCACGTTGCCGTTCAGCGTCGCGCTCGCGGGCAGCGTAATGGTTTGGTCGGGACCGGCGTTGGCCGATGGCACTTGATTCGGGGGCAAGGCGGAGCCGGACAACTCAAGGTCGAGAATGATGTCGCTGCTGGTGCCGTTCGCCTGGTGGATTTCGGCCGCTAGAACGTTCGCGCCGCTCATAAGCAAGGAAGGATCCACAGGTTGCGAATAGAATGTGATTTCGTCAGTGCCGCCCACAGCGATCAGCGCTGGTGTCAGGTAGTTGATTGATCCCGCCGGCATGTTGCTGCGGAAGATTTCGACGCCGTTGAGATAAACCACAGCGCCGTCGTCGCGCTGGACGCTCACGTTCAGAGCGCTCACGGATGCCGGGTTGGACACCGTGAAGGCGTGGGATGCCGGGTTGGACACCGTGAAGGCGTG
>QHPA01000383.1 GCA_003218935.1 Verrucomicrobiota bacterium | reverse complement strand
AATTTGATGCCGTCGGCCACGGACATGTCGAGTTTGGTGATTTCCTTTTCCGGCACCAGCACCAGAAAACCGCTGGTGGGATTGGGCGTCGTCGGCACGAACACACTGAACACGTGTTCTTTGGTTTTCTGCTGCACTTCCTTGTGGTCTTCGCCGGTGACGAAACCGACGGAGTATTGGCCGGCGCGTGGGAATTCAACCAGCACAACCTGTTTAAAGGACGATTTGCTGCTCGGCGAGAACGCCTGATTGACCTGCTTGATGGTGCTGTAGATTTTGTTTAGCAAGGGGACACGGAGCAGGGCCAGATCAACCAATTGAATCAGTTTCTTGCCAAAATAGTAACGCGCCAGGCTGCCCACCAGGCCGATCAACAACACCGCCAGCAGCAGGGCGACCAGGCTCCAATGCCAACGCATCGCGCCGGCGCCGAGCTCCTTGTGAGTCCATTCCTTGGGCAAGAAAATCAGCAGCGTATCGGTGATGTTCGCCACGGTGCCGAACAGCCAGACCACAACCGCGATCGAAATCACCGCCGGCAGCACGATAGCCAGGCCGGTAAAAAAATTGGCGCGCCAACTCGCGAAAGGATTCTTCTTCATGGCCGGACTGTAGATTTGCGAGCCAATTTGCTCAAGGGAAACAGGCGGGCGAGTTCACGCACCAGACGATCCTCCTCACGCTTCATTGCCCGCCGGAACTTTGGCTGCTGATCGTTGTAGCCGCGCAGGTGCAACACACCATGAACGAGATAGCGAACCAGTTCCGATTGCCAGGTCGTGCGGAACCGGCGCGCCTGCGCAACGGCATCACCGATGCAGATGAAAATTTCTCCGTGCAAAGTGGGACAGGCATCCTGCCTGTCTTGACGTTTCACACTCATTTTCGACGACAGGCAAGATACCTGTCCCACTTTGCCGCTGTAATCGAAGGTAATTACATCCGTAGAACCTGCGTGGTTAAGGAACCGTTCATTCAATTTTGTCATTTCGGGCGCGGCCACGAGGTGAACACCCAGTTCGTAGTTTTTCAACCGTAGCCGTCCGGTCAGCAACGCGCGGGCAACGCGGCGGAGCAGGGGCAGGTTTACGGAACAGGCGCGCTGGCGGTTGCGCAGGGTCAGTTCACTCATTGCGCCGGCCGCGGTGTTCCTCGTAGGCGCTGATGATGCGCTGGACGAGCGGATGGCGGACCACGTCGTGCCGGGTGAATTCGATGATGGCGACGCCCTCGACGTTTTTCAGCGCGTGGTGCGCTTCGACCAGTCCGGAATGTTTGTGAGGCGGCAGATCGATTTGCGTGAGAATGATGAAGGAGTGGTTGAGCGTCCGTCCGCGCATGTAGGCCAGCGGAGCGACTTCGATCGTGCCGCGTTCCATGTGCTTCTGGATTTCCTCGCCGGGGAGCATGTCATGCAGCGCATCGTGGAGTGGGCGGAGGTAGGGCGCGATTTTTTCGTAGAGATCGCCGGGCAGAAAACCGAGCGCTTCACCGGCTTCCACCGCCGGGCGGGTCAGGATAATGCGCGAAACTTTCTCCTCCTTGAGCGCCTGAACCGCCATCGCCATCGCCAGATAAGTCTTGCCGGTGCCGGCGGGACCGATGGCGAACGCCACGTCGTGATGGCGAATCGCTTCCACGTATTTTTTCTGGCCGACTGTTTTCGGCGTGACCGTGGCCTTTTTGGTCGAGGTTTGGATCCGTTCGTCGAACAGGCTCTTGAGCACGGATGTCCCTTCGTGTCTGACCACGTTGAGGGCGTAAGTGAATTCGCGGTTGCGGACGGGCGAGCCGGATTTCAATGAACTCTCCAACAGTTGGAACAACTGTTTGGCGCGCTCGACGGCCTCGGTCGAACCTTCCAGTTTAATCCAGCCATCACGAGCCGTGGCCTTGACCTCGAGCTGCTCTTCCAGCGCCTGAAGGTTGCGCGGGTCGTTGTTGAAGAGCTGCTGGGCCTGGCGGGCGTTTTCGAAGTGAAGAGTTTCGGAAGCCATTTCAGAGCGCGGAGTGTGGCGTGCGGAGCGCGGAATCGGCGGCCAATGCCTCGCGAAGGCGGGCGGCGAGTTCTTTCAGCGCCTGCGGCACGACGGTCGTGCCTGCAATCACCGGCATGAAATTGGTGTCGCCGTTCCAGCGTGGCACGACGTGAATGTGCAAATGTTCAATGATGCCGGCGCCGGCGACTTTGCCCAGGTTGACGCCGATGTTGAAGCCTTCGGGCCTCATGACTTCCGTGAGCGCGTTCTGGCAGCGGCGCGTGAGCAGCATCAATTCGGCGATTTCCTGATCGGTGAGGCCGTTGAAGTCGGGAACCTGCCTGTAAGGGACAGTCATCAAGTGCCCGCCGGTATAGGGATAGGTGTTTAAGAGGGCGAAACAGGTCCGGCCGCGCGCGAGGATATAGTTTGCCTCATCGTCGTTCGACTGCGCGATACGTGTGAAGAGCGAGACATCGGTCAGCGGCGGCCTGGGCGCCAGGATGTAGTCAATCCGCCAGGGGGCGTGGAGCGAGTCCATGGGCAAACGCTAGTAAGCGGCGGTGAGGTTGCCAGGAGCGGGACGAGGTTCCACGGAAAGGCGAGAGCAGCGCGGCTGCATTTCAATGGCCTGTGATTCTCAATTGACTTTTGAGGATTAAGGTCAAGGACTTGACCGCCAGTTCCATGAACAAAAACGGCTTGGCGATGAGGTCGTTGCCGCCGCTCAACGTGGAGCGGGCGCGGCTCTCGAAGTCGGTCAGGCCGGTGACAAACACCACGGGCGTCCTGGCATGGGCGGGCAACACGCGGAGTTTGGCGCAGAGTTCGAAGCCGCTCATGCCAGGCATGTCCACGTCGAGAAAGATGAGGTCGAACCGGTTTTCCGCAAGCATGGTCAACGCGGTTTTCGGATCCTCGACACTGACGCATTTCAGATTGGCCTTTTCCAGCGCGTAAATGACGGCGCGACGGGAGATGGCTTCGTCATCCACGACCATGATGTTCGGCGGTGGAAAACTGTCCGGGTCCTGTGTGCTGCTGTGCTCCAGCAGAACGGCGAGGAAGTCGATCGTGTGCGCCACCGTCCGCATGGTCGAGGCGTTGAGGTTCTTCGGCTTTTCGTAAAGCTCCTTCAGCAGCGCTTCGAGCGCTGAGGACATTTTTGCGACGCTGGTCAGGCCGGCGACGGCCGAGTTGCTCGTCAGCGAGTGGACCTGGCGATAAAGCGTGAACAGCCGTGGAAGCCTGGCGGTGTCGCCTTCGCTCTTGATGAACGCCTGGAGCATGCCTCGCAACTGGGCCACGTGATCCGGCGCGCTGCGAAGAAACGTCTGGCGAAGCTCAGTCTGGAATGCAGTGTCGTCCTCCAAACTGCCGGGTGGCCGCGGCTTCTTTGCCGAGGTCGCCGCCGGAGCCTGTGCGGACTTGGGAAGAGCGGGATCGGGGGCCGGCGCTTGAGCTGCGGGCGGGGCGCCGAGTGTCCTGTTGACCAGTTCAATCAGTTGTTTCGGAGTGCAACTGGCTTTGATCATACAATGGTTGGCGCCCGCCTTCCACGCCTCTTGCACGAGGCTGCTCAAATAGGCGTTGGAGAGCACGATCACGGGGATTGACTTGGTCGTCGGCTCAGCGCGCATTTTCTTCAGTATTTCGACGCCGTTGAGCTTGGGCAGCATCAAGTCCAAAATGACCACGTCCGGTTTGATTTCCTTTACCGCGATCAGGCCCGCCTCGCCGTCGGTGGCGAGCGCGACCTGGAAACCTTCCACCTGAAATTTGTGTCGGTAGATGTTGCCGACGATCTGATCGTCTTCGACTATCAGCATCTTCTTCATGATGATCCAGCCCCGGCAGGAGCGTTACCCGAAGGACGCCGGCGATTGTTCAAAAAAACCCGGATCCGTTCAAGCTCTTTGCTGGCCTCCTCGACCAACGCCGGCGCGTTGGACAATTTGCCTTCCCGGCCCTGCCGCTCCAACTCGCGCAGCGACGGGACGATGGAGTTCATCCCGCACGTAGCGCTGGCGCCGGCGGATTTGTGGGCAATGCGCTCGACATCCTGAACAACGCCTGCTTCAACCGCCGTTTTAAGGCTTCCGAGCTGTTCCGTCGTCTGGTTCAGGTAAAGGTCCGTCAATTCGGCAATCCCCACTTCGTCGCCACCGGCCAGTTCAACCAATCGCTCCAGGTCAACCGGGGGTTCTTCTTTTTCTTTCGGAGGCGGAGGCGCCGCGGCGGGGACGTTTGGTTCGATAACAGGTTCGGGCTTGACGCTCACGGGAGTCGAGCGGGCTGAAGGACTCTTCGCCAAAGGGCCCCAACGTTGCAGCGCGGCCTGGACGGCTTCGGGCCGCACGGGTTTGGCCAGATAATCATCCATGCCGGCTTTGATGCATTTTTCGCGGTCGCCGGTCATCGCGTTGGCCGTCATCGCGATGATAATCGTGGGCGGCTTGGGATTCGGTCCTTTGGCGAGTTCCTTTTCCAGTTCGCGGATGCGACGGGTTGCCTCCAGGCCGTCCATCTCAGGCATCTGCACGTCCATGAATACAATATTGTAGTGCTTTCGATCCAACGCCTGAATGGCTTCCAGGCCGTCACCGGCGATGTCGATGCGATAACCCATCTGGTCGAAGAGTCGCAGAGCGACCTTCTGATTGACGACATTATCGTCGGCGAGAAGCAGGTGCAACGGGAGCCGCTGGGCGAGCGTCGCGTCCAGCTTGTTCACGGGAACGACTTTTTTGGCGGCGGTTTTCGGTTTGCCCATGACTTCGAGCAACACGCCGTGCAACTGGCCTTGCTTGATCGGCTT
>QHPA01000382.1 GCA_003218935.1 Verrucomicrobiota bacterium | reverse complement strand
CGTTTCAGCGAGTTAACCACCATTCGCCGCCAGAAGCCCGCGGCTTTCCGGCAAATCGTCGAACTGGCCGCCGCCAAACAGACCGACAAAGCCTTCGCCAAGCTGCTCGAACTTGGTGCCGTTACCGAAACACTGACGGATGACGGCCAGCTCTATCAACGCGCCGCCGATGCGTATTTGTCCTCCACAAAGCAGGGCAAGTCGGCGCTGCTGGTCTCGCCTACTTGGTCGGAAATTGACGCGGTGACTGAGAAGGTGCGCGAGACATTGAAAGCGGACGGCGCGCTCAGCCCGGATGAGCACACGCTTTGCGTGTTTGATTCGCTCTCGTGGACAACGGCGCAAAAGAAGAACGCCAGCCAGTACGAACCGGGCCAGCGCCTGCGCTTCGTTCGCCAAAGCAAACACTTCGACCGGGGCGACACCGTGGAAGTCGTGGCCGTGATCGAAAACGGCTTGCGCGTGCGCCGTCCCGATGGAACCGAAATTGATTTCATCCCCAGCAGCGCCGCCGCCTCCTTCGACGTGGGGCAGGCCCACGAACTGAAAGTCGCCGCGGGCGACTGGCTCCTGCTCCAGGCCAACCACGGCAAAGAGTTCATCAACGGTGAGCGTGTCCAGGTGCGGGAGATCCAAAACGGCCGCCTTGCCCTCGTGGACGGCCGCACCCTCCCGTCCGGGTTCAATTCCTTCACCCACGGCTACGCCGTCACCTCGCATTCGTCGCAAAGCAAGACCGTGGACGACGTGCTGCTGGTCGCCTCCTCACGCTCGTTCGCCGCCGTCAACCGCGAACAGTTCTACGTTTCCATTTCCCGTGGCCGGGAACGCTGCCACATTTTTACCGATGACGCCGATTTGCTCGCCCGCCGCGTCACCGATTCGCACGAACGTAAGGCCGCCATCGAACTCCAGGCCCTGCGCGATGACCTGGCCAAACTTGGCTTCGCCCGGAAAGAACGGCTGGAAGAAGAGTCCGTGTCGCCCGCGAAGGAAGATTTTCGGGCCGTGCGCCCGATGCGCGACACGCACGCCAAGCGGACAACCCGGCTCCTGCCCGTGCAACGGCTCACCCAGGTCGCTGAACAAGTCCGCCGCTGGATGGGCGAAGACCCCGAACCCAAAGAAGTCGTCGCCGAAAAAGTCACCGAGAAGGTCACGCCAACCGAGTCGGTCAAGCAGACGGAGAAGGTGCACCGCTCACTGCGCGAGGAAGTGCGCCAGCATATCGAGCAACACCGTCAGCAACGACAACAGTCGCGTCACTCTCACGGCATCGGACACTAAACCCTCAACTCACTCCACTTATGGACGAATTCAAAAACGACTGTTACGAGCTGGCCACCAAACATTGTCTCTGCATCGAGTTTGTCCTGGCAGAGGACCAGCGCCGCGGTTTCCACACCGGT
>QHPA01000381.1 GCA_003218935.1 Verrucomicrobiota bacterium | reverse complement strand
CGTGGATGCGCTGGCTTATGCGCCCTCCGGATTTATCTGGGACAACGCGCTGGCTCATGGCAGGACATTGCGCGACTACGGCGAGTTCGCCATCACGGAAAGGTCATGGCGGGATCCGTCGGGCAAAGGCGAGCCGAATTTTCTGGAGCACTACCGCGATTTCGTCAATCAAACGGCTCTTATCAACATCAGGAGCCGCCCGGCGATTGAGTCGTTGCGGCCTCATCTGGCCACGAACACGGTCGGCTGGAATATGAGCATTCCAGACGTTTTCCGCGCCGCGCAGTTCATCAAAGAATTGAAACAATTCGAGCGAAGGGGAGATTTTCCCAACCTCATTATCATCTGTCTGCCGAACGATCACACGTCCGGGACGAAAGCCGGCTCGCCCACGCCAGCGGCGCACGTCGCGGACAACGACCTTGCTTTCGGCCGAATCGTTGAGGCGCTCAGTCACAGCCGTTTTTGGAAGGAAACCTGTATCCTGGCGGTCGAAGATGATCCGCAGGCCGGCTGGGACCACGTCAGCGGCTATCGCACCACCTCCTACGTCATCAGCCCCTACACGAAGCGACAGCAGATCGTCAGCACGCAATACAATCAAACGAGCATTCTACGAACAATGGAACTGATGCTCGGTCTGCCGCCGATGAACCTCATGGACGCCACGGCAACGCCGATGTCCGATTGTTTTAAGAATCAACCTGATTTCACACCGTTCACCGCGGTTCCGAACAACGTTCCGCTCGACGAAATGAACCCGGAGCCGAACGAGGTTTCGGACCCGTTGCTGCGTCGCCATGCAATCGCCTCCGCCCACCTGCCGCTGGACCACTTGGACAAGTGCCCGGAGGATTTGTTGAACCGGATCATCTGGCACGCGATGAAAGGCCCGCGAGCGCCGTACCCGACCTGGGCCATCACGGCGCATGAGGAGGACGATCATTGACCAACCTGATTTTCTGCTAATCGAGGAATTTGCCATTCCCTCCTGCAACCCATGAAGTAGGCCGCAGCGCTTACTTCCATGAACCGGGTGGGGCGAGACTCCGTCGAGCCCTGATCTCCAATGGATACAAATTAGGGCTCGACGGAGTCTCGCCCCACCGTTCATGGCCCCAACTCACGTCCAATTCTTGGAGGTGTTCGCTCTCCATGAACCGCCCCCTCACCCCATCCCTCTCCCCCTCGGAGGGGGAGAGGGTGGCCGAAGGGCGGGTGAGGGGGGGTGGTTCATGGTCCCAATGCGTTTCAAAAAAATGAAGACTGTCCACGAACGCGGAAAAAACTCGCCCGATTCGCGACTGGCACCGTCACAGGAGATGAATTCGTTGAGAGCAATGGGCTCCACAGTGCCGCTGGCAATGTATCCGACTCTTCCAAAACAAACGGCGGACTGCCGCCGAGCCAACTGATGGTCACATTCGTGGAAGCCTGGGCGATGTTCACGACAATCGGCTGAATCACCGTGATGACGACGGCATCGCGGGCAACCGAGTGCACCCCGTCGTCCGCGCCCAGCATGAGCGTGTACGCGCCCGGCGCGCTGAATGTCGCGGTGGTGTTCGTTTTCGTCGCGTCGCCAAAAGTCACCGTTCCAGGTCCGGAATAAAACTGCCACGCGACCGTTGGCGGCGGGTTTGTGGGATTGAAGCTGACGAAGCCTCGCAGATTCGCCGTGGTTCCGAGAGCGACGGCCTGGTCCGGTCCGGCGCTCGGAACCGGCGGATTCGGCGAGCGGGGGCCTTCGTTGGGGCCGGTTGCTTGAACCACTTCAAAGTTCGTGACGGAAATCGTGGAGAGATGGTCGAACACGCCGCCTGGCCAGCGGTCGTCCGGCGTGACAGAAATGGAGAAGAAATTTCCGTTGTCGGCAACGAGCGCCCCATATTTTTTGAACGCCCGCAACACCGCCTTTTCCTGCACGGTCCAGTTGTCGGGAACGGCGAAGCTTGACTTCAACCGAAGCCGCTGGCCCATCGCCGGAACATTTGCGTTCGTGGTGTAAGGGACGGACGCGTAATGGCGCGCCGGGTAAATGAAATCGGCGCGGGTGTGTTTCACAACCAGCCGCAGCGCGTGCTCCACCATGCCGCGCCCGCACTCATCGTAACGCACCAGCGCGGGAAACATCGGCAAACCCGCGGCGTCGCCGGAAGTCCACGCCGCGGGCCGCAACGCGTCGCTGTTCAAATCAAACTTCGCGCCGTTCGACGCCTCCCAGTTTGTGCCGACGAGTTTCGTCAACCACGTTTCCCAGATGAGCCCGTTGCCCGGTTGCACGATGACGGCGTGACGGTCGCCGCCGTCGTTATTGATGTCCTGTTGCCATTGTTGAAGTGTCAGCGGGCCTGTCTCGTGCGGCCACGTTTCTATCGGCAAATTCGACGGAATCGGATACGGACTCGGATCGGATTCGTCCGCGTAGTTGAAAAAGTTGACGGGCACGGGCGGTTGATCGTCCGGCACCAGCACGAAGTTCATTTCATAGAACGCGCGGAGCGTTCGGCGTGTCGAGAGCAGGTCGGACATGATCTGCTGAATCATCGCGTCGGAATTGGTCAGCGCCGGCCGGCGCGAAATGTCCTCGTTCCACGGGTTGTCGAGCGGGAGAATCTGCATCGCCGAGACGACCGCGTCTGCTGCGGGCGTGTTGAACAGAATGGAGTTCGTTACCGCCGGCGCCGGGCCGAGGATGCGACCCTCCTGGTTAATGCGCTCGCCGGGCGGCAGAATCGTCAGACTGCCCGAGGTCACGCTGGTGGGTGGAACGGAATTCGCGGCCGCATCGCTGAGCACCACGTTGGTCAGGATTAAACCGGTGACGCCCGGCGGCGCGTCGGTTTTAATGGAGAACGGGACATTGACCAGCACGCCGTTCGTGAGCGGCGTGTTTGAAAACGAAAAGATCAGCACGCGGAGCAGGCCGTTGGTGACGACATTGGAGGCGACCTGATGATCGGCCAGGGCCGATCCGCCGACGGGCGTTCCACTGATTAACTTCGCGTCTTCAAATTGGAGGTCGAACTGGAGCGAGACAACTCCGGCTCCGGCGACGAAATTGACCGGCACCGTGCCATTGCTGTCGGGACAAGCGCTGGTTGAACCCACCGCCAGGTCCGGCGCCGCGCCGGCATGGAAACCGGGGAAGGCAGCGCAACAGGCGACCAGCAGTGTCCGGACGATTTTCTTCCGGTAGAAGAGAGGAAAGTCCATTTCGCCGCTTATCGAAAATTGCTTGTTCCATGACGCGAGGCCAGCAAGAACAAGCGTCAGCGACCTCAAGCGATTCATCCTCCAGGAGCTTCAGCGCGGCCTGCTTGGTGCAATCACGGGTTTGCCAA
>QHPA01000380.1 GCA_003218935.1 Verrucomicrobiota bacterium | reverse complement strand
TCCTGCGTGGTGGCAAGCTGATGCGTCCGGCCGGTCGGCGTCAATTTCGCGCCGCCGGCGAAATGCAACGCTTTGGTCGTCCGCAAGCGATAGGCGTCGTAACCGGAGCCGCGGCCGACGCGACCGGTCTTCTGACGGCCATAACCGAGCGCCAGGCCGACGACATTGTCTGCCTGCCCCGGCTGAACCCACACGGGACCCACTATTTCGCGGCCCTCGAACTCAATCCTGACCAACGGCACATAAAGCTTGTTGTTTTCGTTGTTGCGAACGTCGAGGCGGAGGTCTTTCGCGGTCTTCGGGCTGAGCAGAATCACGTTTTCCCAAACCAGCTTGGTGATGGGATCGGGCAACTCCTGCAACCAGCCGTTATTGTTGTAACGGCCGTCGTCAACCTTGTAGTCGCGATGGAAAACCACTTCGAGCGTGTCCTTCGTTGAAGCAACGACCGGCTTCGCCGCGCCGATCACCGTCGCCGCCGCGCTCGCGTTGAATTGGACCTCGACCGGTTTCGCGGAACTGCCAGGCAGAAAACCATCATGCAAAAATCTCTTCCAATTGTCTTCGCCATCGCCAGCAATGTCGCCATACGTCTCGCGCACGATGTCATACGGCTTGACCTTTTCCAGTCCGCCAATGCGCGCGAGCACTTCCAACTCCGAAATGCCGCCGAATAATGGTTCGATGAGCGGCTGCACAGGAACCAACGTGCCATCCGCCGTGCGCGCGTCACCCCATGATTCGAGATAGTGCGCCAGCGGCAAATGCCAGTCGCAGAATTCTGCCGTTTCGTCTTCGTAATAGCCAAGGCGAACAATGGCCTTCGCCTTGCGCAGCGTCTGCGCCCAGTTCAAATCGGCGGGCGCGTTGTAAACCGGGTTGCCACCCAGAATCAGGAGGGTGCCGACCTGGCCGGAGTTCAACGCCTGCGCGAGGTCCGCAATCGTTTCCTCCTTCGCCTCCGGCGCGTCGAGGAAAACGACGGTCTTGCCGATGTTGCCGAGCGCGGCGTTGATCGCGTGAACCATGAGATGAACCGCCTGCGGTTGGCGATGGCCGGCAATCACCAGTGATCGACCGCGGTTCTTCAACAAATCTTCAGCGCATTTTGAAATCCATTCCGAGGCTTTCTCGTCGTCGAGTTGGAGAGGTCCGACTTCAGGAGCGAATTGCCAACTGATTTTCGTGCCGAGCAATTTCACCGCCTGCTCCACCGCGCTGCTCGGCAAACGCAAACGATGGTCCGCATTCGCTCCCGTCAAAGTAAACAACGCTTCGACCGCATACAGCCGGTTAACCGTGTCGGTCGGCTTCTCGATTTTGCGGCCCTTGGTGAACCGGCGGATGTGAAGGTAAGCGTCCTCTTCGCCGCCGATAAAATCGCAGTCGAGCGAAACAATCACCTTCGCTTCGTCGAATTTGAAGTAGGGCCTGGCCGATTTGCCGAACGCGACCGACGCCGCCTGGCGATGGACATCGAAATCCACCGGCTCGTAAGCGAACCAGCGCGCTTTCGGGAATTTATCGCCGATCAGCTTCCGCAACCGCGCGCGCGACGGAGAACTGCTGCGCTCCAACAGGAAACACAGTCCCTGGCCGCCATCCGCCTGGGATTTCTTCGACAACTCGCCCAGAAAATCCAGCGCCGCCTCGCGCTTCACGATGTTGCCGTTCCTGACGAACCGCATCGCGCGGTCGGGATCGTAAACGTTCAGGATGGAGGCCTGCGCATAGTGGTCCGAGGCGCCGTTGCAGTCCGGGTGCAACGCGTTGCCTTCGATTTTCGTCGGTCGGCCGTCATTTGATTTGACGACCAGCGGAATGGCGCCGCCGCGCGTTGGCATGGCGGTCGCGAAGAATTGCGGCGCGCCGTGGATGTAATTCTCCGGCGCTTTGCCGAACGGCAGAATCTTTTCCTCCGGGCGACGGCACCCACTCAGCCCAAAGCCCGCGAGCAGGAATGACGCGGACATGATCTTGACGAAATGCCGGCGCGTGACGGGGTCGCTCAGTTCGCTGGCGCCCGACGGAAACTCGCGTTCCACCCATTGACGAAACTCCGGCGTGTCAGCCAGCTGATTGAGGCTGCGCCAGTATTTCGGGCCGATCTCCGGCTCCGGGCAGGATGGCGGAATGGTTTTGCTCATCGGTGACAGGCGGAACAACTCTGCAACGACTGAACCTTCCAATCGTGCACGAACTTTTCGCCGTTCCGTTTCTGCATTTCAGCGGCAATCTTCGGGTCGTCGTTCCACTTCCAGTTCAGGTCGGTGATCTTGTCGGGCGGACGCACCCGCGCGGCGGGATTGCGATGGCAATCGAGGCAAAAGGTCATGCTGAACGGTTTGGCATGGTAAACCTCGTCCATCTTGTTGATCTGGCCATGGCACTCGACACAACTGATGCCGCGGTTCACGTGGACGGAATGGTTGAAATAAACGTAGTCGGGCGTCTTGTGAATGTGGACCCAGGGAATCGGCTTGCCCGTCGCCGCGCTCTCCCGCACCAGTTCCAGCCTGGGACTGTCCTTCAACACCTGACTGTGACAGTTCATGCAGGTCGAAGCGGACGGGACGTTGGAATACCACGATTTTTCCACCGCGCTGTGGCAGTAGCGGCAGTCCAGGCCGAGCTGGTCAGCGTGGATCGCGTGCGAAAAGGCGACCGGCTGGATGGGCTCGTAACCAACGCGCGTGTATTTCGGAGTGAAGTAATACCACACGCCGGCCGTTACCGCGGTGCTCACCAGCACAGTGCCCACGGCGATTTGGAGCGGCAGCCGGTTCGTCCACTTTGGGAAAATGTCCGACATTTAAGTTCTTCGCCTATGAACCGTTCCGGTGTCTGGCCTGTGCGCGACTTTGCGTTCGCGTGAGCCGGTGATTGTTGCGAATAGCCCGTCACCGTCAACGTTTTTATCAACGTCAAATTTTCCGCAGCGCGGCCGCCAGAATCAGAAGCATATCCACGCTGCAAGGAATCTTTAGTCCTCGCCAAAGGTAGCCGCAAGAAAGTTTGTGAAATTTTTCACGATTTCGGTCCGCTTAATGAATCGAATTAGCGGTCGTGCTGGATCAATCTCCATCGTTGGCCCTTGATTCATCCGGTTTTCGCGTGGTTCGTGTATTTCGCGGTCCCCTGGTGTTCGTAGCCGCCGACGTAAGGAGGCGGAATTCCGAAAGGAGCGACAATCTCCGGCTCCTTGCGTCGGCGGCTACAAGTTTCGGACAGTCGTGGGCGGGGACTTTGCGCGCTCCGAATCGCAATTCTGACAAGAGTCAATTTTGCCGGCTCCGCTGTTCACTCTGCACACCGTAGAACCGCGTGGCGTTGCCGCCAAAAAATTTCGCGCGCGCTTCGCGGGTCAACTGGCGCGTGTAATCGTCCACCAGCGCGAACACGCGCTCGTAACTGCCGGCCAGGAGACAGACCGGCCAGTCGGAGCCGAACATCAACCGGTCCTCGCCGAATGCCTCGAAGATAGTGTCGAGATACGGCTTGAAATCGCCAGGCTTCCAGTTCGTGTGCCTCGCTTCGGTGACCATGCCGGAGACTTTGCAGAACGCATTCTTTGCCTTCGCCAACTCTCGAATCTGGTCGCGCCACGGCGACATGATCCCGTCCTTGATGAACGGTTTGGCGATGTGGTCGAGGACGAACGGTTGTTCGGGGAACCGTTTCACCAGTTCAATCGCCGCCGGAAGTTGTTTCGGATAAATCAGGATGTCATAAGTCAACTTGAATTGCCTCAGGCTGCTGATGCCCAGCAGAAACTCCGGGCGCAGCATGAAGTTCACGTCCGGTTCGTCCTGCACCACGTGCCGCACACCGACGAACTTCGGGTGCTGCGACAATTCGGCCAGTTGTTCCTCGACCTTGTCCGAACGCAAATCAACCCAGCCAACGACGCCTTTGACGATCGGCGCGTGGTCCGCGAGTGTGAGCAGCCAACGCGATTCCTCGACCGTTTGCCGCGCCTGCACGGCCATGCAACCGTCGAGTCCCGCCCTGGCCAGCAACGGCGCGAGGTCATTTGGCAGCCAGTCGCCCTGCAGCGGCGACCCTTTCGGAATCCAAGGGTATTGCTGCGCGTCGTAAGACCAGAAATGTTGATGTGAGTCGAGCCGCATGCTTTGGTCGTCACGACTTCAGTTTTATCCCCCAGACTCGGAGCAACTCGCGGCAAGCTTTGGAGAAATCGCCCGTGAAGTCGATGTGTTGAAAGCCGTCCAACGTCCAGGACAAACGCTCCAACGGACATTGCTTGAGGATCAGCGGAATGATGCGCTCCTCATAACGGCTCTGATTCAGTGCTCGAGTCAGTTCCCGTTTGACCCACACGGAGCGTGCGGCTGCAGGCGTAACGACGAGGATGAACCAGTCGCATCGGTTCAGGGCCGCGCCGATTTCATCATGCCATTGCTGCGCACCAACGAGGTGGATTCGGCTGAACCAGAAGGCAACGCCGTGGTCAGTCAGCACCCTGGCGAGCCGATGAACAAACCGGCGATCGCGCGTGGCGTGAGAAAGAAAAACTTCCTTTGGGCGCCTCCACCCGCGTGCCTCCATGCCGGTTGGAGGCGGGTCGATTCGATTCGCAACAACCGGGCAACCTCCCGGGCAGTCTTCGCCAGATTGTCACCGGCCTTCACCGTGGGAAATCGGTTGAGAATCCACGGCATCTGTGATGAAGGACGCAATATCACCGGAACGACTCGGTTTCGAAATCTGGGTTCGGTCAACGCATAATTAATTTCTTCCTGCATCCAGTCCGATTTCATCGCCGCAGGCGAAACCAGAATGACCATTGCATCGGAAGTGCGCAAAGCTCTGCCTATCTCCTCGGCAAAGTTGCCTCCTGCGCCGACTTCGATCCGCGGGTTCCAGACATCGAAACCTTCCTTGGCAAGGCCCTTCGACAACTCCACAGCGGTTTCCTCGTCCGACACCGAATGGCTCAAAAACACTTTCATAACGCGGCCATATATTTGCACTTAAGGCCAATTTCGTCGAGCACCAAATCAGCCCACCGAACAACGCGGCACCGAAACGACTGCCTTGATCACTCCCGTTTCCGGCTTCAGCCAGTTCGGAAACTCCGCGATCATGCCCTCAAAATCCGAGTGATGTGTGATCCACGGCCGCGTGTCGATCTGTCCGTCCTCGATCAACTTGATGATGCGCGCAAAATCAGCCGCGAGCGCGTTGCGGCTGGCGAGTAACGTCAGCTCGCGGCGGTGCAGGATCGGTGCGTGCGGAAAAGAAACCGGCTCCTGCGTGATGCCGACATAGACCAGCCGCCCGGCGAAGGCGCAGTAGCTCAGCGCGTGGCTCATCGACTTGTTGCTGCCGGTGGCATCGACGACAACGTCGGCAAGCTGGCCATTCGTTAGATCGCCGAGCCGCTTTAACTCCTGGCCATCGCCTTTGGTGAAGATCGTGTCGGGCACACCCATTTTGTCACGCACAAACGCGAGCCGCTGCTCGATCATGTCCATCACAATCGTCTTCGCGCCGCTGAGCCTGACGAATTCGATGACGGAAAGACCGATCGGCCCCGCGCCGATGACGAGGACGTGTTCGCCCGGCTGCGGCTTTCCGCGGTTGATGGCATGGCAACCGATGGCGAGGGTTTCCACGAGCGCGAGCTGTTCGAGGGCCAGCTTGCGAGAGAGGTGCAGCTTGCGGGCGGGCAGAATCATCCGCTCGCACATGCCACCATCGCACATCACGCCGAGCGTTTTATGATTCTCGCAACAGTTGTTGTGTCCGCGCCGGCACGAGTAACACTTCTGGCAGTTGAGGTAAGGCTCCACCGCACAGCGGTCGCCCGGCTTCACGTTCGTGACGCCTTCGCCGACCGCGAGCACTTCGACGCCGAGTTCGTGCCCCGGAATGCGGGGGTAACTGAAGAACGGCATCTTGCCGAGGTAACCGCCGTAATCCGTGCCGCAAATGCCGATGCGGTGGATCCGCACCAGCGCCTCGACCGGGCCAGGCTGGTTCGGCTCGGCAATTTCAATCGGGCGGAACGACAGCGGTTTTTCGAGTTGGATGGCTTTCATGAAATTGTTGCGAAAGCGTAGCGCACGCCGACAGAGGCAAACAAGCCTTGTTCCCGCAGAAGGGGGAACCGCACGACAACCTGACGCGTCCGCATCGCCAAAGGGCGGGGAATGGTTCCCCCTCTCCTGGGGGAGAGGGCCGGGGTGAGGGCGGGCGTTTCATACTCACAGAACAAACACTACATCGCGACCGTTCAGCAGACCGCCGCTTGCGCTACTTCTCGTCAGGCTCGCAAAAGACAAGAGGCGGGTTTGGAAACCCACGATACAGCAGACTTGGAAGTCTGCGCTACTTCGGTTGCGGCTTGTCCGCGCTAAGTCCATCTGTGGTTCAAATTCAACTCGTCCGACATCCCATCGTGAGCAGCACGTTCGCCCAGAGCGCCTGGTCGCCGGTCTGGATGGTCAGCACGTGGTCGGATGATTCGACCGCTGTGTAGAAATCCCATTTAGAGATCGGCTCCAGCTTGAGTTTCAAGCGCGCTGCTTTGATCACGTTGCGAAATTCATTCCAGACGGGCGGTTCGACTTTTCGCGCGTAAGGATCGTCTGGGGGAATGCCCATGGTGTTGACGTGATCCACCGGCACAGCGCTGAGCACAGCGCGCAGGACCTGGCTGGCTGTCACAATTCCCGGCGAGAGGTTCAGGCAAACCAACTCCGCGTTCGGTCCGCGCTTTGTGGAGGCGGGATAATGGCCGTCGGCGATCAGGATTTTGGCGTGATGACCG
>QHPA01000076.1 GCA_003218935.1 Verrucomicrobiota bacterium | reverse complement strand
TGGAGATTGAGATTTGGGGCTTATTTGGGATTTGGGTTTTGGGATTTGGAGTTTTCATTCGTGCGATGTTCGTTCTATTCATAACGCAACGCCTCCATCCGACCGCGGGATTCACGATGGATCTTCACTCGCACGGGTCTCGCTTCCTATCGACCGCGGTTGGTCAGCGCAGCCGATTCATTCAAGCGGATGTCGCCCGCACTCGCCCGCAGGCTCAACATCGGACCGCCTCCATTGATTTTGCCCCGCAGATTGCCGGGCTTTTGTTCGCCCGACACGGTCGTGGTGACCGGGATTGCGCTGACGACTTTTCCGCCGCTGCTCTCCGCGTCCAGGTCAACTGCGACTGAGCGAGGCAGCGTCACCGTGATGTCGCCGCCCGAGACTTCCAGGTGAGAATCCGCCTTGGGCTGTGCTCCCAGACCCAAGATGATCGGGCCGCTGGAGGTATGCGCCAGCACCACGTCGCGAGCCTCATTCACCTCGATCTTTCCGCCCGAATTCCTGGCGTCCACTTTGCCCTTCGCCAGCTTGATTACAATGGAGCCGCTGGAAGTGCGAGCCACGGTCTCCCCATCGGCCTGGTCTATGCGCACGTCGCCGCCCGAATTCTTTGCTTCCACTTTGCCTTTCGCCCTCGTGATCTCAATTGAACCGCTCGACGTCTCGGCCACGACGCTGCCGGCCTCGCCAATGCTTATCTGGCCGCCGGAGTTCCTGACCTCCGCCCCGCCTTTTACAATGCCTATCTTGATAGCACCGCTGGACGTCTGCGCCACTACGTCGCCCTCAATCGCTTCGATGTTGATGTCACCGCCGGAATTTTTGGCATTCACGCGATTGCCTTTGGTTTTCCCGAGATGGATCGAACCGCTGGATGTTTGTGCCGCGACATCGCCACCCGCTGACTCGACCCTGATGTCGCCGCCTGAATTCCTGGCCTGCACCCCGCCTTGCACCGTTTTGAGAGTGATCGAGCCGCTGGAGGTTCTGGCCACAACATCCTGGCCTGCCTCATCCACACGAATATCGCCGCCGGAGTTGGAGACCTCGACCTTCCCACTGGCCCTTTGCACTTTGATCGAACCGCTGGAGGTGTGTGCGACCAGGTCGCCGCCTGCGTGCGCGACAAGAATATCGCCGCCCGAATTGCTGGACTCAATCGGGCCTGAAATCGTGCCCAGGTCGATTGAACCGCTGGAAGTCCGGGTGATGACCGCGCCTTCGAGTTCACCCAGGCGGATGTCGCCGCCCGAGGTATTCAGATCCACGTTGTATTTCCTCGGTATGCGGATTTCGTAACGCACCTGCAAGCTGGCCTGGCGAAAACTCCCGAACCTGGATCGATCTTTCTTGTTCCTCCCGATGACGGACACCGTGTTTCCGTCTTGCTTGAACGTCACGTCATGATTGGCAAACAATTCATCCGCCTGCGCCTGGCTCCCTCCTTTGACGTGGCGAAGCACGCGCACGTGGACTTTATCGCTGGTGTCGGAATTGACTTCAATCGAACCCTGATCTGCCTGCACGATCAGTTTTCCCGCTGTGTTGACTTGAAACTCTTTTTCGATTTTCTGGTCGTATTCTACCGCGCCAACGACCGTCCCGACGCCAAGCAACAGGCCGGCGAGACAACCAGGCCCGAAACGAAGCGGTGTTTTTCTGTTCATAATTTTGGATGAGAGTTATTTGTATTCGTCATTCGTCATTCGTACCGCAGCGCCTCCATCGGATCGACTTTCGCCGCACGGCGCGCGGGCAGCCAGCAGGCGCTAAGCAACGCCGTAAGGACGCACAACGTCACCGCAACGAAGGACAACGGATCAAACGGACTGATGCCAGCGAGTTGGTGACGGAGAAGCCCAGCCGAGCCGAGCGCCAGCGGCAGGCCGATCGCCAGCGCGATGAAGCCCAGCCGCAGCCCAGCGGTCAGAATCAGCTTCATCACCGAGCCGCGCGTAGCCCCCAGGGCGATGCGGAGACCAATCTCACGTGTTCGGCGCGTGACGACAAAGGCCATCAAGCCGTAGGTTCCGATGACGCAAAGCGCCAGCGCCAGACCTCCCAGGATGCCAAGAATTCGCAGCGCAGTGTGCTGAATTCGCAAGGCGTTCTTCATGGTGTCGCGCAGCGTGCATATCTCTCCCTGCACGAGCATGGGGTGGATGCGAGCCAGTTCAGCGCGAATGTCCCCAATCAGGCGACGGGGATTCCGTTTCGCGCGAACGAGCAGTTTCGTCTGAAGCAGACTTTCCTTGCTCGCGCGCCAAAACACCATCGGTCCAGGAGCCACATCGAAACGGTCGAAACGCGCGTCCCTCACGACGCCGATTACCTCAACATCTTCAATCTGCTTCCCCAGCGGTTCCTGATCCGGCCAGAACTTCCTCACGAAACTCTCGTTCACCACCGCCACCTTGCGGTCGAGTTCAACATCCGTCCGATTGACCGCGCGGCCGTGCAAGAGAGGAATCCCCAGCGCCGCGAAGACACCCGGCCCGACATCGGCAACGCCGAACATAATGACGTTGCCATCCGGTGATTTTAGTTGCGGAATGCCCATATTCCTCTCCCACCCCACGAGCGGCTCGGAGGCCGACAAGCCAACCTTCTCGACCCCCGGAATCAGCGCGACGCGACGGGCGATCTCCGCAAGTTCCGGCACCACGGTGTTGGTCGCAAACCCAATCCGTTCCAGATTCAACGGCGCGATCACGAGCCGATCGGATCGGAAGCCGACGTCCACCGCCAGTTGCTTGCTCATGCTGCGCAGGCAGAGCGTCGCGCCGCACAGGAGCGCGAGCGATCCGACGATCTGCGCGACGATCAGGCCGTGACGCAGCCACGCCCGTTTTCGATCCGATCCATCGCTTCCTTCCGCATCCTTGAGCGCGGTGAATAGCTGGAAACCGGTCGCGCTGAGCGCCGGGAAGAGACTGAAGCCGACCCCCACGAGCAGCAGACTGCCGACGGCAAAAAGAAGGAGCCGCAGGTCAAGAGCCGGGTGGAGATCAGGCCCTTGCCACCAAGTTGCAAGCTGCGTGATGATCCTGCCGATCCAAGAGAAGGCAAGCAAAGCGCCGGCTGTCCCGAGCGCCGCGATCAGAATGCCTTCGCCGACAAGCTGACGCACCAGCGCGCCGCGAGTGGCGCCGAGCGCCAGGCGGGTCGCCATCTCCTTGCGGCGTTGCAATGCCCGCGCCAGAAACAGACTCGCCACATTCGCGCACGCGATAAGAAGCAGGAGCACCGTGGCTACGCCAGCGAATTTGAGGAAGTCGAGAATTCGTTTCTTGATGAACGCGACCCCCAGCAAACCTCGGCCGATCGGTCCAAGGCGCACTCCCTGAAAGTTGATGTTCACGCCGTAGTGGCTCCATTGCGGATCCCTGAAGCCGGAAAGCTCCTTCGTCACGTCCGCGACCAACGGCGACAATAAATCGGCGGCAGCCGCAGCCAGTTTTGGTTCTGCCAGGCGGCCCACCAAGTGGTAGCGCGTGGTCTCATCCATCAATTTCTCCATGCTCGTCGGCAGCCAGAGGGCGGGTTGCATGAAGTCGAGTCCAATGAATTCCCTGGGCGCAACGCCGATGATCTCGATTGCGTTGTTGTTCAGCGTGACCGTGCGGCCGATGACGTCGCCAGACCCGCCCAACTGCCTTTGCCAAAAGCCATGGCTGATCACCGCCACGCTGTGCGTTCCCATCTTTGCGTCTTCTTCCGGAAGAAACCAACGACCCAGCGCCGGCCTGATGCCGAGAAACGAGAAGTAATCGCCCGAAACAAGCTCCACGTAGATGCGCTCTGCGGCTTCCTTGGTACGCAGTTTCGCCATGATGCCCGCGTAGCCGATGACTCCTTTGAACGCTCTTGCGTGCTGGCGGACGGCTTCGTAGTAGGGTCTGCAGACATTCGCAAAGACCGGTTGCCCAGTTGAGTCGGCTGGCTCAATGGCCCACAACTCATCGGGATTGGCGACGGGTTTCGGGCGGAGAAGCAGCTCGTTGAGGATGGCGAAGAGCGCGAGGTTCGCTCCGATGCCGAGCGCAAGCGTGAGGACGGCCACGGCGGTGAAGCCGGGGTTTTTCAGCAATTGGCGGAAGGCGTAGCGCAGCTCAGACATATTTGCGATTTACGATTGACGAGAGGCCAAAACACCAAATCCCAAACACCAAGCTCCAGAGAAATCCCAAACTTCAAATCCCAAAACCTGCGGCAGCCTCGCCGCCTTGGAGCTTTGAACTTGGAGCTTCTTTGCTGTTTGGAGTTTGGTTTTTGGAGTTTTCATTCGCGAGTCACGTTTCACGATTTAACGTTTTAACGATTCAACGGAGTCTTACTCGCGCATACGCATCATACTGGGACATGTCCGAGAGAATCACCTGGTCGCCGACTTGGAGCCCCTCAACGACTTCAATGGTGCTCACCGAAGTGCGGCCCAGCTTGACCGGCACGCGGACCGCTTCTTTGCCGCCATTCACGACTTTGAAAACGCCGACGGTGGTTTCCGGCTGTGCTTGCACGGGACGGCCGACATACATCACGTTTTCGAGCCGTTCGAGTTCGATGGTACCATCAACGCTGAGATCCGGAACGGCCCCTTTCGGAAGGGCCCCGTCCAACGCCACGTCCACGGTCCGGGTTCCGTTCTGAGCGGAAGGATCGATGCGCACCACATGTCCCGGGATGACGCCGTTTCGCGTGTCCACTTCGGCCTTCTGATCGAAGGTGATGTCCTTGGCCTGCGTTTCGGCGATTTTGATCTCGGCCTTGAGCTTCGCGGGATTGGCCACGCGCGCGACGGTGGCGCCGGGCGCCAGTTGCTGACCGACCTGGAGCGTCGTCGCCGCTGCGTCGCCCAGCTTCTGCAGCACGCCGTCAATGCCCGCCCGGATTTTCAAGGCTTCCACCTGGCGGCGCCGGAGCTGAAGTTGCGCGCGCAGTTGCGCGACTTTGGCGTCCTGCACGGCGAGCTGCGCCCTGGCGGCGTCGGCGCTGATTTTCAAACGCTGCTGCTCGATTTCCAGAAGCTTGGCCAGTTCCTCGGCTTTGGCCTTCGACTGCTTCAGCGTGAGCGCGGGCACCAGGCCGGCTTTGGCCAACTCGTCGTTCACCTCGAAGTCGAGCTTGGCGCCGCTGTAATTGGCCTGAGCCATGGCGACCATCGCCTCCTCCGTCAACTTTTGGGAGTCCAGTTGAACGCGGAGGTTAGCCATATCCGCTTCCGCTCCCTTCAGTTGTGATTCAGCGTCGAAGGCAGCTTGATCGACATCGGGATTGCTCAACTCGACCAACACGGTGTCGGCTTTCACGCGCGCTCCGGGCAAAACCAGAATCCGCTCGACTCGACCGGCGCTGAGCGTCGGTATCCAAAGGATCTCCTCCGGCACCAGCGTGCCGTTGCCGCGCACCTGCCTGAGCATTTCGCCGCGTTTGACGGTGTCGGGCCAGGGGTTTTCGACGAGCGGCGCCGCCGGCTTGAGTCGTGAAAGGCCGATGGTAATTACGACCAGTGCGCCGAGGCCGGCGAAGGAATAGAGAATCCTGTGGCGGCGGCGCCTGCGGGCTATGTCTGGTCGTGCGACGTCCATGATTCAAACTCGGAACGCGGAATGCGGATCGCGAAATGAACGACCTGTGTCGCTCGTGGGTAGGGAACACCTCCAAGATCCGGACGTGAATCGAAGCCATGAACCGGTCGGAATCCCCCTCAACTGCCCTCCGGGCACCTTCTCCCCCACTGGGGGAGAAGGACGGGATGAGGGGGTACGGTTCATGGAAATCTCCCACGGTTTTTGACCCCGCATTGGAACGAGGAACCGCTTCCGAGCCTCCCCTCTCCTTGCCCTCTCCCCGCACGGCGGGGAGAGGGTGGCCGCAGGCCGGGAGAGGGGCTGATTCATGGGAAGATTCGGCATCATCGCAGCGGCGCGATCGGCAAAGGGGATTGCGCGGCGCTCAAACGGTTCCATGCTTCCAGCAATTCTCCTTGATGCTGGGCGGCCCATTCCAGGACCATGGCACGGACGCGACTGGGCGCGTCGCCTTGAATAACTCGCAACGGAGCGACGCCGACGATCAATTCACAGTTCCCGTAGATGGCATGAAAGTGCGCCACGAATGGCCGGATGACCAACATCCGAATCACGATCCCGTAAAATTTTGATATCACCGGCATAGGTTTAGAGTCGTTTTCTGTTGCATCCTCGATCGCTCCCGATCACGCGGGCACCAAAACGAGGAACTTCTTGCAGCGCGCGTGCCAATACCCGGCGACATCGTAACTAGTTGTAAATGCGACTGAAGTGAAAGCGTCGTGGCATTGTCGCGCACAAGGTTGTTCGGTGATGGGATTCAGCCATCCCGCAAATGGGACTTTCCAGGAACCGCCCCATCGTCCTCGTCGTCGTTCTCGAACTCGTCCTCGGCCGGCCGATTTGGTTTCGAGGACGAGGACGACCACGAGGTCGATGGGTTCATGGCTTCGATGCACGTCCGAATTGGGGAGGTGTTCGCTATCCATGAACCGTACGTCTCCACCGGGACAATTTGGTGTTGCAGGTGCAACATAAATTTGTCCCGACCGGTTCACGGTTTGGATGCGGGATTTTGAGGTCGTGGAAGCTACCCATGTGGCAGGCGACCCGCCCTCAGGACGCGTTTGGCTGACTGTCGGGCTCCGCCTCCCAATTCATCGGCGACCATTTGCTTTCAACGCGCGGCGGTTTCGCGCCAAACGGACGCAAGGCCATCGTGCGGAAATGTTCGTTGAAAAAGTCCCTCGCGTTGACCAGAAAGACAACGTCGTTCAGAACGCCCAGGACCAACCACATACCCGCGAACTCAGCCAGGGTGCTCTGAAGAAAAATACCGGCGGCGCCGGCAAAGAAAATCCACGGCAAAATCAGGATTCGCAAAGTCGTGGCCAGGATCGCCCGTACCGAATCGCGCGCCACCAACCCCCGCCACAACCCCACCCAACAAAGACAATACGAATCGACCAGCAACATCACCGCGCCCGCCCCCGCGATGAACGCGCCGAGCCGGTTGTTGACGAACAACAATTTTGCCGCGAGCGCCGCATCCACCATCAAGAGCGCGAGGAGCGGGCCGAGAAACCGGTGTCTGAACGCCGACAACATCCCGGTGGCGACCTCGCGGGTCTGCAGCGGGGTCAACAGCAGCAGTTCCAGCGTTCCGTTCAGCCGACTCGCGGCGAACTCGTGGCTGGCATCCGCGCCCACACAGATTTTGAACAGCGCGTGGATGATGGCAAAAGCCAGGCAACTGATTTGCGCCGACAGACGCCCCAGCGGATCGGGATCGAAGCTCAACCAAATCCACAGCGCTATTGCCGGAAGGCACCAGACCAAACGCCGCTTTAAGTCATCGCGACTGGCCAGCCACGCGATTGGATTCCGGGACAACCACTCGCGTCGCACCTCTCGCCGTCTTGCCGCGCCGCGGGATTGCCAGTGCGCCCATCGGCCCCCGGCGTTGGGTGCAAAGACGAATGATTCTTCCAGCGAGATGCGGGGAAGCAGTCGCCCGGCCAGCGCCAGGCAAACCCACGCCAGCAGATGAGTGACGAGTAGCGAGCTCCAAAACCAGCCGGACTCCAGCCGGTATCGCGGATCGAAGGCCAGGAGACAATTGCTGGCCGGACTGAATATAAACCACCAGGAACGCCATAGGGAACGATTGGAAGTAAGACCGAGACCCAAAAGCGGCAGAGCCACAACGCTGAGAAGGATGGCAAGCAACGCGCCGGTTTGGGCCGCGCGTTGCTGCCGGCAAAACGTCGAAGTCAGAATTGTCACCGACAGCGAAAAGAAGAGCATGTTCACCAGGACGAGCGACAGCCGCCACACCTCGCCGGCTGTCACACCGCCAACAATCACGCAAACGGTCAGGCACGGAAAGATGGCCAGCAGACAATAAAACGGCGCGATCCCTTTGGCCGCGAGCTTGCCGAACGCGACATCGTGCCCGCGCAAATCCGTCAGGAACAGAAGTCCCAGCGTTCCTTCGCGTCGCTCGCGGCTGATGCAATCGGAGGTTAAGAGCAGGCCAGCCAGTGCGCTGCCGACGAAGGCCGTCCATCCGAAAATTTCCAGGAGCGAATGGCCCAGCGCAGCGGCACTTATCGAATCCGACCAGATAAGCAATCCGCAGCAACTGAGCCCGATCGCCGCGCCGGTGGCGGAAAGTCGAATGCGGTAGGCGCTCGGACGCCGCACCGCCGAGCGCATCTCATGCACCACCAGGGGAAGGAGGTTCATAAGAGAGGTATGAAGGATGAATTATGAATCGGTTATCAACCAACGCGGCGTGCAGCCAATCTACCGGGAAAAATAACGCGTCCGCTCAGGGCGCGGGTATGTTGAGCAACCTGAACCACTAATCGAATGACACCTCGGCGGCTCAAATTTGTATGTCGCCCGGCTCTTGGTTTCGTCCCACATACTTCATCCCTTGTTTCCCCTTTGATAGCACAAGCCCCCTCTGATACCTTGTCGCAGGCTCCGGCCACCGCGCCGCCCGCCTGGCCTTGATCTTGCTTTTAAGCTTGCCAGGATGAGTCTCCGGCCAGCCGGAGCGTGTTAACCCTTAACGAAGGTAATGCGATGTCGAAAGCTGTCATGGATCCCGCGGAGGTCCGGCGTTTCGCCGAAGAACTGAAGCGGTTTAACCAGGATCTCCAGAACAGAATTACGCTGTTGCAAGCCAGGTTTGCCGCGCTGGGCGAAACCTGGCAGGACCAGGAGCATGCCAAATTTGCTGAGGAGTTCCGACAAACGATGAGAGCCCTGGCGAAATTCATGGAGATCTCCAATCAGCACACGCCTTTCCTGTTGAGGAAAGCCCAGCGCATTGAAGAGTACTTGTCTCAGCACTAGCATCATGCCCGTACCCGCCAAGGTCACCTCGATCGAGGCCCTGGACGATTTCAAGGCCAACTTGATCGTTTATCTCGAGAAGGCCGGCCGTCTCCTGGACGAAATCAGCGAGGATGTCGTCCGTACCCGAATCTGGCTCGAAACGGATCGGCAGCTTCATTGGAAGAAGCTGGTGCACCATCGTGCCAAAGAACTTGCCCAGGCGGAGCAGGAACTGTTGACCGCGCGACTGTCCGACATGCCGGAGGCCATCAAGGCCCGTCGGTTGACCGTCAACAAGGCCAAGCTCGCTCTGCGCCAGGCAGAGGAAGGACTGGCGCGCGTCAAACAATGGATCCGGCGATACGAAACTGAAGTGGAATCCCGCACCAAGGTTGTCGTACACTTGCGCCAGGTTCTCGCCTATGACATGAGCAAGGCTGCAGCCTTGCTTGAAGGAACCGCGGCGACTCTTGCCGCTTACGCTGAAACTGCCCCTCCGGCGCCTTCGTCTGCTTCAAGAACCGCCGCCGTGGACGCAGTGGCTCCGGAAAACGATGCAGCCCACCCATCCGTTACGAAAGGAGGCGGCGCATGAGCGCGAGTGCGAACGGGGCGCGACTGGCGGCGCTCACCAAGGAACTGCTGCTGCGGTGGCAGCACACCCGGGAATATTGGAGGGACAACAAAGCCCGGGAATTCGAGGAGCGCTACCTGCTGGAACTGGAGTCCACGGTAACCTCGGCGATCACCGGCATCGCCAATCTCGAAAGTGTCCTCCGCAAAATCAGGAGCGATTGTGAGTAGTTATTTGGGTTTGGAACGGACGCTCGAACTCCTGGACCACCTCAGTAGCGTCGTCCAGAACTCCAGGACGCGCGCGGATCAACTGGAACAGGAACTCAGGCAAAACAGGTCCCGCATCGACTGGCAGTTCGACCAGGAGGTCAAAGAATTGGGGTCGCGATTCTCCCAGGCGGTCGCCGAAGCGGATGCCTCGTTTCAAGCCGGTAAGGAGCGGCTTGAATCCCGCCACCGTCAGCGCAAAGCCGGAATGCTCCGCGCCAAGACCACCGCCAGGAAACAACACCTCAAGCGCATCGAAAGCCACGAAGGGCGGCAAATCAACGAAGTCCAGCGCGAGCTGCTGCAAACCAGCCGCCATCAGGAAGCCGAGCAGAAACGGATTGCCGGGCACTTCACGAGCTTTCAGGAGGAGCTGGCCCGCGAACAGGATGCTTTGGCTGTGCTGGAACGCAAATCGCGGGTCGCCTTGCGCGGATACACCCGGTTCCAACGCCTGCTCGACTCTCCCCATGAATCATCGTCGGAGTTGGACCTCGCGAACCGCATCGTTACCCCATCCAGCTCCCCCGATAACGGGGGAGAGGCTCTCCGACGGGCGAGTGAGTCGGGAGGCCAAAGGAAAAAGGAGGAAGCCAGCGCCACGGCAGACGAATGCCGTCTCCTCGAGGAATTCCGCGCGCTGCTCGCGCAGACAAAACGGAAACTCGGTTGGTTCCGCATTTCGCCGTTGCCGTTGCTCTTCAGTCTGCTTCCGCTCTGGCTGTTTGTTCCGTTGCTCCTGATCGGACACATCGTGGCTGTTCCGCTGAGTTCGCGTTTTGCCGCGCGCGTTTTCACCTGGCCGCAGGCGGCCATCTCCTTCGCCGCGTGCCTCGGCGGCGTGCTTGCGCTTCACTGGCTCGGCCGGCTTATGGCCGGGGCGTCGGCAAAGAGATTGGCCGCCGCGATGGGCCGGGCGCGCGCGCGCCTGGATGCCTGCCGGGAAACTGCCGAAGCAAATTATCAAAAGGAAAGTGAGCGCATCCGCCGCGAAGCCGAAGCCCGGACCGACCAGCTCAATCAACACTGGAACCAGGCGGTTAACGAAGCGGAAACGATGCGCAATGATCTGCAGCGTCACCTCGACGCCAAACTGTCACGCGCCACGAGCAGGAACGAACAGCTCCTTCAACATGGCCTGGAACGTCTCCAACAGCAGCGCGACCAAGAAGTCGGCCGCTTGAAGCATGAAGTGGAAGCGGACCGCGCCCGGCTCGAATCATCACGCTCAACAAAAACGAACCAGTTTGAATCAGCTCAGCAGGCCCAATGGCAGGCGCTCCAGGCCGAATGGAAGAACACGACTCAGTCCGTTTACGACACCTTCGCCGCCGCGCGCGAGTCAGCCGGCAAACTTTTCCCCGAATGGCGCGCTGCCTTGTGGGAGAACTGGAAAGCACCCCGCGAGTTCGTTGCTTCGGCGCCCTTCGCGCGCCTGGAAGTGGATGTTGAAAGACTCTCGGGCGCATTGCCGGACGCCAAGCGGCTGGCCCTTCCGGGTGCCGCCCGGTTTTCGCTGCCGTTATTGCTCACATTCCCCGATCGCGGCTCGATTTTGCTCGAAACAAAAGAGTCAGGCCGCGAACCCGCGATCACTGCGCTCAACAATCTGGTGCTGCGGCTGCTCTCTGGCGCGCCGCCCGGCCGGGTGGTGTTCACGATCCTCGACCCGCTCGACCTCGGGCAAAGCTTCGCCGGTCTCATGCACCTCACGGATCACGAAGACCGCCTCATCAATCGCCGCATCTGGACGCAGCCTGATCACCTCGAGCAACGCCTCGCTGAGTTGAACGAGCATATCGAAAAGGTTACCCAGCTCTATCTCCGGAATGAATACGCGACCATCGCAGATTACAACGAACAGGCGGGCCGCATCGCCGAGCCGTATCACTTCCTGGTCGTCGCCGATTTTCCGGTCAACTTCAGTGATCTGGCCGTCCGACGCCTTCTTAGTATCGCTGCCAGCGGGCCGCGTTGCGGTGTGTTCACTCTCATTCATTGGGACCTGAGAAAGCCGACGAGCGTGGAGTTTGTCCCGGATGACCTTCGCAAGGCGAGCGTGCGTGTCCGCGCCAAAGGCGACCGCTTCGTTCTGGCCGACAAACCGCTGGAAGGAACGACACTGCTTTTGGATCCACCGCCCGAGGCCGGCCTCGCCACCGCGTTTCTGGAAAAGGTGGGCCGCATCAGCGTGGATTCGAATCGCGTCGAAATGCCTTTCGTTGAAATCGCCCCGGAAGATTCCGCGCTCTGGACTCTGGAGACCACCAACGAACTGCGCGTCCCCATCGGGCGCACCGGCGCCACCAAGCTCCAGCAACTCGCGCTCGGCAAAGGCACCCGCCAACATGCGCTTATCGCCGGCAAGACCGGCTCCGGCAAATCCACCCTGTTCCACGTCATCATCACCAACCTTGCTTTGTGGTGCAGTCCGGACCAGGTCGAGTTTTACCTCGTGGACTTCAAGAAAGGCGTCGAGTTCAAATGCTACGCGACCCACAAACTGCCGCAAGCGCGGGTGGTGGCCATCGAGAGCGACCGGGAATTCGGTCTCAGCGTGTTGGAGCGGGTGGACGAGGAGCTGCGTCGCCGCGGCGATCTCTTCCGCCAGCTCGGCGTCCAGGACCTGCCCGGCTACAAACGGGCCGGCGGCGCAGAGCCGCTCCCCCGGACGCTCCTGATCATTGACGAGTTTCAGGAATTCTTCGTTGAAGACGACCGCGTCTCGCAACACGCCGCGCTTCTGCTCGACCGGCTGGTCCGCCAGGGCCGGGCGTTCGGCATTCACGTGCTGCTGGGTTCACAGACCCTCGGCGGCGCTTACACCCTCGCCCGAACCACGATCGGCCAGATGGTCGTCCGCATCGCCCTTCAGTGCAACGAAGCGGACGCCATGCTCATCATGGATGACGACAATCCGGCTCCGCGCCTGCTCTCGCGACCGGGCGAAGCCATCTACAACGACGCCGCCGGCGCCATCGAAGGCAATAGTCCTTTTCAAGTCGTGTGGCTTTCCGAGGAAGAACGTGAACGGTGGCTGGAGAAAGTCCGCCGTCGCGCGCAACAAACGGGCGCGCCACCGGCTGGACCGGTCGTGTTCGAAGGCAATGCTCCTGCTGACGTGCGCGAGAATGCAGTGCTGCAACGAGTCCTTACGGCCAAATCGATACAACCTGCGACAGCCCCGCGCGCCTGGCTCGGCGCGCCCAACTCCATTAAAGGACCGACGGAAGTCGCTTTCCATCGCCAGAGCGGCAACAACCTCCTCATCCTTGGTCAGCGCGATGAATCCGCTCTGGCGATGCTTGGCGTCGCGCTGGTTTCTCTGGCCGCCCAGCATCCGCGCAACCAGGCGCGATTCATTGTCCTTGACGCGAGTCCACAAGATTCAATGCACCGGAATTTCCTCGAAAAGATTGTCGGGGCCATTCCGCATGAGATTACGCTGGCGGGCAACCCCGAACTGGAGAACGTGTTTGGCGCGTTGGCGGGCGAATTTGAAAAGCGTTCCGACTCCGCAAGCGCGGCCAAAGCCCCGGCGGTTTACCTGTTCATTAACGGCATTCAACGATTCAAAGGACTGCGGCACGAGGACGAATTCAGTATTTCCCTGGACGACGCCAATGCTCCCGCCAATCCTGGCAAATCACTCAACCGGATTCTCTGCGAGGGCACCCAGCTTGGGTTTCACGTCATCTGCACTTGCGACACCCTCAACAACGCGAACCGATGCCTCAGCCGAAAGGCGCTCAGCGAATTCGAACTGCGCGTGCTGTTCCAGATGAGCGCCACCGACTCCGCCAGTCTCATCGACACGCCCAAAGCCGCGAACCTCGGTCTTCATCGCGCTATCCTCCAAAACGCGCAGGCCGGGACGCTCGAAACCTTCCGTCCCTACGCCCTGCCCGACTCCGCGTGGATCGAGGAGGCCGCACGGAACCTGGCGCAGTTCAGCGGTCAGTCCTAGTACCGACCCCTTTCGGAGCAAACGGTTACTCCGCTGGAAAAGGTTCCTCTCGGTGAGTGAACGTCGCACAGCGGATGAGAATTACGGAGTCCGACCGAAAGAGGATTTCGTGCTCGATCTGACTTGATTCTACAACTCGCACCTCGTGGGTGTAAAGGTCGCCGTGAAACGTATCCGAGTAGTTTAACGTGTTTCGAGTGCCCTCAACGTGATAAAACGATACTCCTGAGTACTCCAAGACTATCGTCCGATCGCCGTTACGGCCGAGCAACCGAAGAGAAGCACGCACCTCCGGATTAGTCGGCGCAGACAGCGCTCGGTTTTCATAGATACATAGCGAGATAAACCACGAGTCATGCAACGACTGCGGTGAATCAAGGCCAAAGTATCTTGAGTCTGAGGCAAACTTGTAAATCTCGGCAGGAATTCGATCACGCACACCCTCAAGATATGCACGATACTTCGACCACTCGATTGATGAACTTCCAGGTGGATGGATAAACTGCATATACGCTCAGCCTAACGGAGCAAAGCCTAGTCTGACAAGGAGACGATTAAGCAGTGTCCCGTCGTTTCCGAAAGATAGTGGTCAGTTATCTTGGGTTGATCCTGCCAATCATGGTCGTCTCCTGCCGCAATCGCCACGCTATCTTCACTTTCTTCCGGTCCCCTTTCCGATGCTGTTTCGGACCCGTCCGGGTCAACCCAACGGCAGTCGCAGCCGCGCCAGGCAGCCCGTTCCTTGTTTCCGGTTTTCCAGCGTGAGACTGCCGCCGTGGGCTTCGGCAATTTGGCGGCTCAGCGCCAACCCGATGCCCGATCCGCCCGGTTTGGTGGTGAAGAACGGCACAAACAGATTCGCAGTGTTGGAAAGTCCCGGCCCTTCGTCCTCAACCCGGATTTCCAACTGCGCGCCAGTCTTCGCCCAGCCGATTTTCACTCCGCCTTTGGTTTCGAGCGCGGCATCGGCGGCGTTGCGGAGAAGATTGATGAGCAATTGCTCCAACTGGTCGCCGTCAGCCTGAATCATCAAGTTGGGTCCGGGCGCGAGCACGACCGGAACGCGCGTTTCGAGGCCGGCCACACGGCGGATAAGCGGTTCGATTTCGAGCGCGCCCAGTTTCGGCTGCGGCAGTCGCGCCAGGCGTGAGTAAGCTTCCATGAAGCGGCTGAGCGCATCGGCGCGGGCCGTGATCACGCCGAGGCCCCCTTGCATGTCCTCTTTCCAATCGACAGGCGGCGGTTCCTTGCCGAGGAGACTGCCCAGGCTGCCCGCGATGGATTTGATCGGCGCAAGGGAATTATTCAGCTCGTGGCCGAGCACGCGCAGCAGTCGCTGCCAGGCCTGTCGCTCCTCTTCGCGCAGCGCCTGGCTCAAGTCCGCCAGCACGAGCAATTGATGCGGTTTGCCCCCCTGGCGAAACGAACTGCGCCGCATGCCCCAGCGGCCAATGCTCCCCGGAAAGGTCATGTGCAACGTGCGCGTCGGCTCGCCTTGCAAACAGTCCGCCAGACCCAGTTCCCCGGCGGTGCGGCCCAGCAATCGTTCGATCGGCTGGGCGAGCAATCGTTCGCCGGCGCGATTGACCAGCCGCAGTCGTTGCGCGTCGTCGAAGGCGAACACGGCGAGATTGATCTCTTCCATCACAGTGCGCAGTAAAGCCGTGGCTTCGAGCGCGCCGAGTCGTTGTTCGCGCAGCATTTCGCTCAGCGCATTCACTTCGAACATCACGTCGCCCAGCGGGTCGTCGCGCCGGGCGCCCCGGGCGCGCACGGAAAAGTCCTCCTCGCGCAAGGCGGACAACAAATTGGAGACGGTTTGCAGCGGGTGAACCACGCGCTCGCGCGCGGCAAAAGCGAAACTGCACCATGCCCCCAGCACCAGCACCGTCAGCGTCCATTGCGTCTTCGAGGAAAAATCGCCGCGCCAGAGCAACGCCAGCGCGACCGCCAACGCCGGCAGCCCCGACAACAGAGTCAGCAACAGAATGCGGCGGTCATGTGTCCATTTTGGATTTCGGATCTGGGATTTCGGATTTCGAGTCATGGTCGGCCAGTGGACGATGGTGATTCGAGAATCCGGGAATAACAAGGACCGCCAAATTGGAGATCCTCACAACCCATACTTTTCCAAGCGCCGATAAAACGCGCTGCGGCTCAGGCCGAGGGCTTCGGCGGCTTTCATCGCGTTGCCGTCACATCGGGCCAGCGTCTTTTTGATGAGATGACGCTCCACCTCTTCGAGGCTCATCTCGTCCAACCGCGATGGGATTTCGCCGCCAGCGCGTAAAGCGAGGTCGGAAGCCTTCACCAGGTTGCCTTGCGCCATGAGCACGGCGCGTTCGATGGCATGGTCCAGTTCGCGCACGTTGCCCGGCCAGCCATGTTCCTGGAGGAATCGCATCGCCGCCGGCTCATAGGCGGTGACGTTTTTGCGATAGCGTTGCGCGTGGAGCCGCAGGAAATGCGCGGCCAGCGGCGGAATATCTTCGCGCCGCTCGCGCAGCGGCGGCAGGTGAATTTCGACAGTGTTCAACCGGAACAACAAGTCCCGTCGAAACCGCACCGCCGCGACTTCCGCGTGCACATCGGCATTGGTCGCGGAAATGAACCTGACATTGCCGCGTCTGGTTTTCGACGAACCGACGCGCTCGAACTCGCCGGTCTCGAGCACGCGCAACAGTTTCGCCTGTTGATTGAGCGGGATGTTGGCGATTTCATCCATGAACAGCGTGCCGCCGTCGGCCAGCTCGAACCGGCCCGCGCGATCGGCCTTCGCGTCGGTGAACGCGCCCTTCACATGACCGAACAGTTCGCTTTCGAAAACGCCCTCGGACAGGCCGCCCATATTGACGACGACGAGCGGTTTGCCCGCGCGAACCGAAACGGAGTGCAACGCGCGGGCGACGACGCCTTTGCCCGTGCCGTTTTCACCGGTGATGAGCACGTTGGCATCCGACGGACCGACGCGATTGATCAGTTCGAGGATGGGCCGCATGGCGGGCGATTCCGCGATGAGCGCCGGGCCTTTGCCGCCGACACGAAGCAGTTCGTTTTCCGCTTCGAGCCGCTGGCCTTTGCGCAATGCCTTGCCGAGTTCGACCTGGTTGCGGATGATGGCGGCGAGCCGGGCGTTGTCCCAGGGCTTCTGGATGAAGTCGCGCGCGCCGCGGCGCATTGCCTCGACAGCCAGTTCGATGTTGGCCCACGCCGTCATGACCACCACGGGCAGCGCGTTGTCGAGCGCCTGAATGCGCGCGAGCAAATCGAGTCCCTCCTGGCCCGAAGTCGTGTCACGGGCGTAATTGAGGTCCATCAGCACGACGTCGAATTCGTCCTGCTGCAATGCGGCGAGGACTTTGGCGGGCGAACTCACCGTTGCTATCCGGTAACCTTCCCCTTTCAACAAAAGACGGAGCGCCTCCAGCACATCGGCCTGGTCATCGGCGATCAAGATACGGGCGTCGGATTGGACCACGGATGGAGTTTGTGCCAGCGGACCGCAACGCTCGCAAGCTTTAGCTTGAACGGTCGATATCAGGCTGCCGCACGCCGCAACCGATCGTCGATCGCCTGCCATTCCGCCGCTTCCGGCAGTGCTTCGACAACGATCAACTGGGCGCCCTCCTCGTCGCACCGATGCAACTCCGCGTAGATGGCACGGGCAAAAGCCCCGGCGTCCTGCGCAATGACACTGACGCGGCCCACGCGTTTGCCCGCCGGAATGCGTGTGTGGGCGATGACGCATGTTTTCCCGCGCGCAAGGTTGAACGTCGAGAGTTGACGCCGAAGCTCAGTCTCGTCGCGCCAGCTCAAAACCACCAGCTTCGCTTTCGGCGCGTAATGCTTCGGTAGCAGTCCAGGGCTGCGCAACAGTTCGGCATTCCGCGCTCCGCGTTCCGCGTTTGCCAGCTCACCTGTCACCGCCGCGAGCGATTCAGCGTGAATCATGCCCGGACGCAATACACGTGGTGGTTGCGCGGTCAGGTCGAGCACGGTGGATTCGATGCCGACCTGCGACGGTCCGCCGTCAACGATCAAACAGATTTTGTCCCCGAGATTTTTGAAGACGTGGTGAGCGTTCGTGGGTGAAACCTGGCTTGATAAATTCGCGCTCGGCGCCGCGAGCGGAAAATCGCACGCGCGAATCACCGCTTGAATGAACGGGTGACTCGGCCAGCGCACGCCCACGGTGGCGCCGCCCGCCGCCACAATGTCCGGTATCTCGCGCGAACGCGGCAGCACCAACGTCAGCGGCCCCGGCCAGAATGCTTTGGCGAGTCGGTCCGCCAGCGCCGGCCACTCCGTCACGCAACGCCGCGCCATTGCCACGCCGGCGACGTGGACGATGATCGGATTGCGCGCCGGACGGCCTTTGACGTCAAAAATTTTCGCGACCGCCTGCGCGTCGAGCGCATTGGCCGCGAGACCATAAACCGTCTCGGTCGGCAGCGCGACCGGTTCGCCGGCGCGCAAAAGTTCGGCCGCCCGCGCCACCGCCGCCTTCAACAGCGCCGGCGTGTGCGTCGGCAGAACTTCGGCGCTTGATTTGAATGGGGCGCCCATGCTGCACCGGTGTTGTAGTCGCTAGCCCGCTCCATCCACAATCTGGCAGACCACCGGCTTGGTTTTCCGGCCGGTCCGCTGTTCGTATTGTTCGGCGATCGTCTTCATAAAGTCATCGGCCTGGTGATACGCCACGAGGTTGATGGTGGCGCCGCCAAAGCCGCCCCCGGTCAGTCGCGCCCCGAGACAACCCGGATGCGCGCGGGCCAGGTCCACCAGCAAATCGAGTTCGGGACAACTGTTTTTGAGAAAATCGCGCGAACTTTCGTGGCTGAGAAACAGGTATTGGCCGAATTGCCGGTGGTCGTCGTCGCTCAATGCCTTTTCCGCAAAAACCACCCGCTGGATTTCGCCGACGACGTGGTAAGCGCACTCGTATTGGCGCTGGTTGAGGTTGCCCCGATTCGTTTTGAGCCAGGGGAGTTCGACCGAGCGAAGCGATTTCGCGGCCAGCGCGCGGGCGGCGGATTCGCAATGTTCCCGCAACTCGTTGTATTCGCCGCCGGCAAGCCGGTGCTTGACGCCCGAGTCGCACACGACCATCGCTTCGCCAGGCATCGGCGTGTGGTGCACGCTGTGGAACCGACAATCGATGTTCATCACATGATACGCCCGGCCGAACAGGCAGGAGAGCTGGTCGAGCAACCCGCAGTTCACGCCGACGAACTCGACCTCAGCCGCCTGGCAGAGTCTGGCCAGATGGATTTTCTCCTTTGCTTCCAGCGGCGGCAACCGGCCCCGATTGTCGCGCGGAGGCGGAACCGAGGCGCCGAGTTCGGTGAGCGAGTACGGGAACAACTGGCGAACGATCAGCGCCGTGGCGACCTCCAGCGCGGCCGAACTGCTCATGCCGGCGCCGATGGGAATGGTGCTGTGGATGGCCGCGCTGAAACCGCTGAAGTGCACGCCGCGTTTGCGCAACTGGACGAGCACACCCTTCACGTAATCCGCCCAGGGCGCGGCGGAATT
>QHPA01000075.1 GCA_003218935.1 Verrucomicrobiota bacterium | reverse complement strand
TTGCTGACCGCGTAATCGATGAGAGCAACCAATTCCTCAGGAGTTGACCAGTTATAGCCAAGAGGATTACCATTAGGATGAAAGATCATAGTAAATGTTCCCTGCTTCAGGATGGTCGCATCGATCGCCGCTTTCCGGTCTGCGGCCGTCACGGGGTTGGTCGGACCATTGACGTTCCACGCCTCGAAATCGCTCGGGACCATTGGGGGAAATTCCCAGCACAATTTGCCGATGACGTAGGGATACGGGTAATCCTCAATCGCAGTGGCGAACTTTAATGTCAAGCTCTTGTACTTGAAAAAGTTCGTGTCAGTCGGGAAATATTTCCGAAACTTTTCACGGCCGTCCGCATCAATCGCCAGTTCGCTTGGCAATGAATTGTCGTTCGTCGTCGTGAGGTTCAGGATCGAAGAGTCCATCGTTAGAAAGCGCCCGCCCGCACTGACTCGATTGAACAACTCCGCGTAGAACCGCGGGGTGGGAGTGTTCAACCCGTCGCAGCACGGCATCCGAAAGGCGACCGGTTTGTTGCCTGGAATCCGGTTCAGCAAATCAACACAGTCGTGATACTCCGACGCCGCGGCGACGAAGTTGCTGTTGGCGAGCAGCGGGCACGGATGCGTCAGAGTGTGAACCTCCAGTGACAAACCCTCGTTGAGCCACGCCTGCAATTGCGGATTCTGCGCGTCTAGCCGGTTGCAGAAAATGCTGACCGGCGCCCGCCCATCAATTTGTTTGAGCCGATTGAGAATCGGGCGCAGGAACGTTTCATACTTTTGCGGCTCGCGGAAGTGCAAGTCGTCGGGCTCGCGCATGTCGTCGATGGCCAAGATCACCACCGCTTGCACGCCCGGTTCACCCACCCATTGCGGCGTGGTCAACTTGGGAAAACCAAGACCCGGGTAGAAGGGATCCGTTTCGTCGAGATAAGTCAGCCGGTTCGCGTTTGTGCCGGCCTCGAGCTGAGCGGCGGCGATGACCAAGAGAAAGGGGAGCGGCGTGAACAACGTGCGCAACAAACCGGAAACGCTTTTCCCCATCATTATTGCTCCTCTAGATTCGCTACATAATTCTTCCGCGTTTTGAGCGCTACTCTAATAATCTAATCAAGCGGGAAAGATGAAATCAAAACAATGGGCTGAGCACCTTCTTTTTCACAGGAAAAGACCCTACAGCGGGGCCAGGATGCGCGAATTGCCTTGTGCGGTGTGCGCGAATTTTTGCGCCCGCTCAACCGAAGTCATTCCTCCGCCCCATAGCGTCGGAGCACTTCTTTCACGGCATTCGTGCCCCCTTCCTTTTTAAGCTTTGCCCCCGCTTTAAGCAGCGTCTCGACGGTCGCGGGATAGTTTCCCGTCCGGCAATACCAGCCATGCTCGGAACCGTGGATGGCCCAGCCCAATGGCGTGCCCTCGAAGTCGGAGTCGAGACACTCCAGCGGTGGGTTGTGGCGCAAGATCACTTCGGCCATTGCCGCATTCCCGTGATACGCCGCCCAGTGCAGCGGGGTCGCGCCGTGCTGGCCGCGCGCGTCCACCGGCAGACCCGCGGCGAGCATCAAGCGGACGGCTGCGAGGTTGTTGTTGCGGGCGGCGTGGGCGGGTTGGCGACGGTAAGCGTCAAGCAAAGTGGCGACGAGATTGGGGTGCTCGGCAAGCAGGGAGTTCACCGCGGCCGCGTCGTCCAGCCAACACGCGGCGAGCAGTTTCACATCGGCGGGGCTGCGTTGCATGAGCAATTGGAAGATGTGCTCGTGGCCAAACTCTTTGGCAAGGTCGTGCGCCGACACGTGCCAACCGAGCGTCCACTGGTAAATCGTTCCGCCGGCCCTGTCATTGACCATGGGGAAAAACTCGTTACTCACCCGCGTGCGAATGCAGTCGGGATCGGCATCGAGATGTCTGCGAACGAGGTCCTCGTCGCCCAGGGCGGTGGCCATGAGCAGGTCGGTCTTGCAGCCGCGCTTGATCAAGCGCCGCGCGATGTCCTGGCGATCGCGCACCATGTATTGCGCGGGCGTGGATTCGTGGTCCACGTCGCGAGCGTCCAGGTCCGCCCCGTGATTGAGCAGGTACTCCGCGACTTCCACCGTGCCCGCAAAATGCAGCGGGGTTTGACCATCGCCGCCGCGGGCGTTCACCAGGCCGGGGTTGGCGGAGATGAGTTCACGGAGTTTCTCCATCATGCCCAGGCGCGCGGCGGCGTGAACGTCCACCATCGCGCCGCGCTCGACGGCATATGCTGCCAACTCGGGATTCGCGCCGTGAAGGAGTCGATCACGAGCTGGGCCTCGCTCAAGGAGAACGGGGTGTCGCAAATGTCTGATCCGGAAACCCTGGACCAGCGCGGATGGTTTTCCTGAATGCGCTTGATGGCTTCGGGATCTCCGGACTTGAGGGATTTGAGGAGGTCTTTGGCCTGGTTCCTGAGTTGCTCAAGGTTCGGCCGAGGCGGAAGGAGTTTTGGCATATAACCTTTCTGCTATCGCCTGTGGTCCGCCGGCAGGCAGCATCAAGGTTATGGTTGCACTGACACTTCATCGGTGGGCTCTGCCCTTTCCGCGGACCCGGATGCGTCCTGAACGCGGATCAATTCAGCCATAACTGGCGGCCTGCGTCAACCCGGACGGGCGAGTCGTAGCGTCCTAGTTTGGTCCGGCGGTGCTGCGGCACCGCCGTGCGCCGCGGCAGCGGCGCACGCACCTGAAGCAAATTAGGGAAATTAGGACACTGCCGGGCGAGTCAAGTCGCGGGGGGCCGGTGAAAATCAAGTCGCGGGGGGCCGGTGAAAATTGAGTGTTCGCCTTGCGTGGCCCGGATGGATTAAGCTTGGCGGCGGATCAATTCCATTTGACTCGAGCGCATGACGCCCGCCGGCCACGAAGAGAGCAAAGACTACCTCAACGCCTTGATCGCGAGTTTCCTGGGCTGGACTCTCGATGCCTTTGACTTCTTCGTCCTCGTCTTTGCGGTTCCGACCATCGCGGAGGAGTTCCACGTTGATCTGCCAGAAATCGCGAAGACCATCGCGGTAACACTCGCGTTCCGGCCGGTCGGCGCGTTCATCTTCGGACTGTTGGCCGACCGCTACGGGCGACGGCTTCCGCTGATGCTGGATCTCGTGTTTTATTCCGTGGTCGAAGTCCTTTCCGGGCTGGCGCCCGATTACAAAACATTCCTCATCCTGCGCGCCTTGTTTGGCATCGGCATGGGCGGCGAGTGGGGCGTCGGCGCGTCGCTCGCGATGGAAAAAGTGCCGCCGAAATGGCGAGGTGTTCTCTCCGGAATCCTGCAAGAGGGTTACGCGGTCGGGTACCTGTTGGCGGCGTGCTGCTACTTCTTTGTTTTTCCCAAATGGGGATGGCGACCGATGTTCTTCATCGGCGGGCTGCCGGCGCTCCTCGCGCTGTTTGTGCGATTCAAAGTCAAAGAGTCCGCGGTCTGGGAAAGAACGCGGCCGCCGAACTGGAGCGGTGTCGGACGCGCCATTGTTTCGCAATGGAAACGCTTCCTCTATCTCTCTTGTTTGATGATGATGATGAATTTTGCTTCACACGGCACGCAGGACATGTATCCGACCTTTCTCAAGCTGGAGCGAGGATTTTCACCACGGCAGGTTGCGGTCATCGTTGTCATCTACAATATCGGCGCTTTGGTCGGCGGCATTCTGTTCGGGCTGTACTCGGACCGCTTCGGGCGGCGGCGGGGGATGGCGACGGCGTTCCTGCTGGCGACCGTGATGATTCCGTTTTGGGCCTACGCGCCGAATACACCGCTGCTGGTCCTCGGAGCTTTCCTGATGCAGTTCATGGTGCAGGGGGCCTGGGGAGTCATCCCTGCGCACATTACCGAACTGTCCCCCGACTCCGTGCGCGGGTTTCTGCCGGGCCTGGCCTATCAATGCGGTGTTTTGCTCGCCAGCAGCGTTCCTTACACCGTGGCTGTATTCTCGAAGTCATTGAACTACTCGACCGCGATGGCCCTCACTTCGTTGACAGTCTTTCTCCTCGGCATCGCCGTCATCCTGCTCGGGCCTGAGAAGAAAGGGGCACCGTTCGGAAGCTAGATCAGAAGTCTGAACCAGGACGCTGGTAACCAGCCGCTCGAACTGCGCGGCTTCGATTCCTCGTCCGCCCGCCCAGCGCGCGGGTCGGCGAAACGGCCAGTGTCTGCATGAAACCGAACTGCGGCTGCTTGAGTTGAGCAAGCATTTATTGCAAATCCCATGGCTGAGAGATGTCCCTTTGCCTCCGATCTTCTTATTGCACCATGCGCAGACAATTTTCATGTTGCCGATTATCACGGGCCATCTTGTTCCAGCAGAGCTCGTGCCGTTACTCTGGCGACGAGAACGCCATCCACTTGTGCCACTGCCCTTATTTGACCTGCCCGACTCTCTTGTGTCCCTCCGCAACACGCTCGACTACTGTTTCAAACCCCGATCTTGCTTCGGCCCCCAAGGGGCCGCGTCTGCGCGCGCGAATTGCCCAAAGCCAAAACACCGCATTCCAGCTTTTGGACATCAAGGCTTGAAACAAGACAGTGCTCCGCTTGGTGGTCATGACCCCGTCCCCGTGGCCGCACGCCTGCTTAATTCCCTCAGGATTGTGTCCATGGTCCAAAAGCCGTGAAAAAAACCGCCGCCAATTAGCTGTCGACAGCCGCAAAATCGTATGCAATCCTGAACCCCGTAAGTTCCCCGCTCATTTGCCCCTCGAGGTGGGTGCCTCGGGGAAACGCTGGAGCAGGAACTTATGAGTGTCCGGTTAAAAAAGCCTAGAAAGGAACAAAATGAAGTTAACCAAAACGTTGGCGGGACTGGCCTTTGCTGTCGCCTTGATGGTTGGCAGCAGCGCCCTCCTTGCGGGCCAAAGCTGTTGCGTAAAGGCGAAAGCAAAAGGCAAGGAATGTGACCACGAATGCTGTGTCAAGGCCCACAAAGAACACAAGCTATGCGAAAAATGCCAGAAGGAAGCCTCTTGTTGCGACAAGGCGATAGCTCAAGGCAAGGAGTGCTCGCACCAGTGCTGCAAGGAAGCGACCAAAGAACACAAAATCTGCGAAAAGTGCAATAAGAAAGAAGAGAAGAAAGAGAAATAACCTTATTTTGTCCGACAGCGGCCGGGCCTGAGCGTTCGGCCGCTTTCTTTTTGGTAGTGGGTCAGTTTGAAATCAGTTAATGTCTGCGACACACTAGACAGGTACAACCGGAAGACGTGAAATGCCGTATGCCAACCATTCGGCCATGCTTTTTATCGAATCTGCTTACAATCTTAGAGAATAGCCGAGTCTCACCCTTCTCGAAATATCTGCGTGTTGCATAGGCGCAGAGATCGGAGATTTGTACCATGCTGGTAAGGCTACTATCTACAAACAGTGGAGTCTCGATTATGCGCGGAATCTTCGCCCATAAAGTCCCTTCGCGGTGGAATCTTCTCATTAGAGCGGTGAGATTTTTTTCTACAGTATCGTTATTGTCTTGAATTAAAACCCCGTAATTCCTAACCGATTCTATTTATTCCCTCTTGAGCCTGTCAGATTCTCGGATAGTCAAGAAAGTGTGAAAGCGCGCTACAACTTGCTCGAATGCTTGTTTGTAAATCACGTCACCGCTTCCAAGAGTTCGTTTGTTAATCCCTTCCGCAAAAAGGCGAACATCTGACCATTTCCCAATTTCTGTTGCGATTTCGTCTAATAGTCGCCACCGTTCGTCAAACGTTAAGTGGATGTAATCGGCGGTCTTCTTATAGAGTTTCTTAAGTTCTAACAGCTTTTTATCTGATCTGAGTGCGACCGTTTTGATTAGATGTTGCTCTCGTTCCACTGTAACGGCAGCTCGTCTTCCCGGTGAATCTAAGGAAATGAAATTTTGAACTTTTTCTTGTTCTGGAAAGCGACGCGAGAGATAGCCAGTGTGAATTTCAACATCACGAAGCCCATATTGAGATTTTATCCTGTTTTATCCTTTGGTCTTTATCTAACCAAACATCGGCTGGAATCGCGAACCCAAGGAGAACGAAATGACTTGTATTGCCACTGATCTCAGGCGTTCCGGATTCATCCAAATAACAAAGGTACATTTAGGAGGGGCATCTGGGGCGGGGCTCGGAAGCCCCGCATGAGGTACAAAGCATCTCGACCCAGATGGGGATAATGTTGCAGGATATATTCATAATTTGCAAGCCATCTATAACCGACGAGGTTTCACAGGTTTATACAAGTAATTGAATTACTTCCTCCACAACTCCAAACATGATCGCTTATACTCGCTTCCATTGCGGGTGTGACGCGTAAGGTTTGATGAACTCGACAGAAATTGTAATACATGAAGGAGACCCCGCTGTTATTAAACGGACGAGCCTCTTCTAATTTCCGGTCACCTGCTTGTCAATAAATCCTCACTGCCCACCCTGGCCATCCCTATTTTTGTTTTTCTGCCCCGCTCATTTTTAGTTTGGGCCCATTTCTTCCCCTTTTAAGTCCTTGAGCCATCCTCTACTCTGTTTTTATTGTCCTTATTCACACCCCTTAATAAGAATGCTTTTCTTTCTTCAGAGAACAGTAATAGTAAGGGGCAGATGAAATTTTCAATTGCCAAAGAACAACTGATCAACGGTTTGCAGGCCGTTCAGAACATAGTCAGTTCGCGAACCACTCTCCCCATTCTTTCCAATGTTCTCCTGCGCGGCGAAGAAAAAAGACTGGAACTGACTGCGACAGACCTGGATGTCACCGTTTCCTGCGCGGTGGAGGGGGATATTAAGAAAACGGGCGCCTTTACGGTTCCGGTGAAAAAGCTTTTTGGTATCGTCCGTGAATTGGGCAACTCCGAGATTGAAGTGGAAGTGGATGAGAAGAACGCCTGCAAGATAAAGGCGGGGGCCTCATTTTACAAACTTAACGGATTGGGGGCTGAGGAATTTCCGCCGCTTCCAAAATTCAGCGAGAAGAAGAAGGTGGTCATTCCCCAGGAGAAAGTGAAAGGGATGTTGCGCAAAACCGCTTATGCCGTATCGACGGATGAAACCAGGTATGTTCTAAACGGCATATTCATGAGCTTGAAGGATCACAAAATCACGATGGTCGCCACCGACGGCAGAAGGCTTGCGCTGACCGATGAGGAAGTGGACATAACTGCGGACAGCCAGGCAGAGTTTATCGTGCCGACAAAAGCGATCAACGAGTTAACACGCCTTTTGCAGCCGAAAGGGGAAGTGGAGCTGAAATTCAGCGAAAACCAGGCGCTGTTTAACCTGAAGGGCGAGAATGGTTATTCCGTGGTGGTGATTACGAAACTGGTCGAGGGTAATTATCCAAATTACAAGCAGGTCATCCCTGCGGAAGCGGCGGAACGCGTTTCGCTCATGCGTGAAGAATTTTTGCAGGCGTTGCGACGCGCTGAAATCATGACCAGCGAGAAGTCAAACTCGGTCAAATTGACATTCTCGAAGAATAATCTCACCATCACTGCCAATACACCGGAAGTGGGTGAGGGACGCGAAAGCATTGCCATAAACTACAAAGGTAAGGACCTCGCTATCGCCTTCAATCCTGGCTATCTCATGGATTGACTTAAGGCGTTGGACAACGACGAGATTTTTCTGGAATTGACGGATGAACTGAGCCCTGGCGTCGTAAAAATCAACGGGCCGTTCCTCTACGTCATCATGCCGATGCGGATGAGTTAATCGTGGTGGTTCGGGCGCGAACTCCGCATCCGCGCTCAGAGCGGCCCTGGCCGCAACGAGCCGGCTCTTACCTCCCACCGCTGCAACCCAGCGGCGAGTTCGCGCGGCCAGTTTTCCTCGGTGCAGGTCATGAAAACCTGGCCCCGACCCTTGCGGGCATGCTCCAGCAACGGAAGAAAGCCAGCGCGCCGCTTCGCGTCCAGTTCCCCCATCACGTCGTCGAGGAGCAGGATCGATGGCGAACCATGAATTCCAGTCAGATACTCTGCTTGCGCCATCTTCAGCGCGATGGCGAGCGTGCGTTTCTGGCCTTCGCTCCCATAGTGCGCGGCCGAGCGGTCGTTCAATAACAACTCCACGTCGTCGCGATGCGGGCCGAGGAGCGTGGAGCGATAAGCGCGCTCACGCAATCTTGATTGAGCCAGTTCCACCGCGAAATCTGTCTTGACGCTGGGCTGGTATTCCACCCGCAGGTCCTCAGCGTCATCGGCAATACGGCGATAAGCCAGGCGCACCAGTGGCGAAAGCTTTGGCGCCAGCTCACGGCGGCGCTGGACGATCTGATTGCCGAGATTGACCAACTCGTGGGAAAAGCTTTCGAGTGCGGCTTCGTCGAGCGGTCGTTTTTTGAGCAGCACGTTGCGCGAGCGGAGCGCTTGCGTGTAACGCTGGAGCAGCGGCAAGTAGGTAGGATGCGTTTGCGACAGCAGCAGGTCGAGAAACCGCCGCCGCATCCGGGCCGTGCCTTTGACCAGTTGCAAATCTTCCGTACAAAAGACCACGACCCGCAGCACGCCGAGATAATCGGTCAGTTTGCGGACGGGTCGTGCGTCGAGGCTCAATTTCCGCTCCGTCGCGGACCAATACATTTTGATTTCGTGCCCGCCCTGGCTGATGACGCTGGCGCCGACGAAGTAACCCGTTTGTCCGTGCCGGATCATTTGTGCGCCACCGACGCCGCGAAACGAGCGCAACGTCGCGAGCAGATAGATCGCCTCGAGAATGTTGGTCTTGCCCTGCGCGTTGTGGCCGAGCAGCAGGTGAAAACCGGGCGGGAAATCGACGTCCAACCGCGCGTAATTGCGGAAATCACGAAGTCGCAGATGGCGCAAATGCACGGGGAGGAATTACTTGCTTTGCCTGGTGATGTGAAGCCTCAATCCACCGCGGTAACGCGGCTTGTCTGGCGTGACCGCGGAATTGCGCGCAGATACAATCAGGCGCCCTCCTGGTGTTCCTGACGAATTCGCAGTGGACCGGCCTGCCCAGTCGTTGCGTTGCCGTTTTAATTCACCTTGGCGCGATAGAATCGCTGCGTCATCCCGGCGGCGTCAGCGTCGGTGAAACTGAACGAGCCGGAAGGCGGGTTCGTGGTCACCAATGAAGCCCAGGTGTTGAAGTCACTGGTCGCTTCCACGGTGAACATGGCTCCGGCGGTGCCGGTAATTTGCAACTGGAACGAGCCGTCAGGTTGGCGGTTGAAGGCGCTCAGGCTGACGTTGAGCGGAGCGCCGGACGACGCCGTCTTCAACGGAACGCTGGTCTCCCGCACGTACGCCGCCACTCCGATCGCTCCAGGAATGGACGATGTGTCGAGTGCCACAAATTTCTGGAACGTGATGTAGCAATTATAATTCGTTCCGGGCGCGAACGTCCCCGCCGGAATGACGACGGACGTGTCCTGGCCGGTCAAAGCGCCGGCATTGCCATAGTCAGGCGTTTGGAAAACCGTGACAGCGTCGTTATCCTCGATCGAAACCAGAATGAAATCGTTGGCCGCTCCGCCGGCAAATGGGTCCCAGGGCAAGGTAAAATCCTTGCCGGCGTTGATGGCTTGGGCAGCGACGAAATTACCGAGCCGCGGCACACTGGGATAGGCGCCGGACAAACTGAGTTGCGCGAAGAAAAAGTCCGAATCCACGGTGGTAATCTGGAACGTGTAAGTGCCGTTGCGGAAACTGCTGTCGAGAGCGGTCTGCGAAGGAAATCCTTGGAAATAATAAAACGGAGTCTGAGTTAAATCCGCCTGGCCTCCGCTTGGGGTCTGCACAAAAGCGCCGTCAATATCAGTCGTTCCGTCCGGGTTCACAAACGCGTCGAAATAATGGTTTTCGCCGCCCACCAACTCCGGCGCGGCTTCGCTCTTCTGCATGTAATACCCGGTCTTGGTCACGCCATAAGAGCTGATTTGAGCGCGGGCAATGGGGGTGAGGGAGGTAATGAGGAGTACAAACGACCACAGGCTGAGACGGATCCATTTCATAATTCTGACACCAAACCTTTCTTTTCCTTTGTTCCTTTGATTCTTCGGACCGCATGATGTCATAACCAGGGCCAAAAGCAAGCCCATTGTTGTGCCCGCTTGATTCCCGTCCTTTCGTCATTATCATCTTCGGACAATGCTGAAATCCACGCGTGTTTGGACCTCGTTCAAGTGCCTGTTTCTATCCTGGTTGATGCTGGTTGGCGTCCCGGTCGAGGCTCAGCATCAACAAGCCGATTCGAGAAACTCCAAGGCTTTCGTGGCGCCCGCCTCCGACGAAGGCGAACTGGCCATCAAAAAATTCCAGGTCGCGCCCGGTTTGAAAGTGGACCTCTGGGCCGCCGAGCCCATGCTGGCCAATCCAGTCGCGTTCAACTTCGATGAGAAAGGCCGCGCGTATGTCTGCGAAACGTTCCGTCTCAACGCGGGCGTGGACGACATCCGCGGCATCATGGACTGGCTGGATGAAGAGCTCGCATCACGCAGTGTGGACGACCGGTTGGCCGAGATGAAGCGGCATTTGGGTGATCGTCTCGCCAAATATTCCGAACACAGCGAGCGCCTCAGCTTGCTCGAAGACCGCGACGGCGACGGCCAGGCGGATCATGCGACCGTATTTGCCGAAGGCTTCAACACACCGCTCGATGGTATCGGCGCCGGCGTTCTGGCGCGCAAAGGAAACGTCTGGTATGCGAACATTCCGAATCTCTGGCTGTTGCGCGACACGAACGGCGATGGGGTCGCCGAATTCCGTAAATCGCTCCTCTACGGCTTCGGTGTGCGTGTCGGGTTCATCGGCCATGACCTGCACGGCGTGCATTTCGGTCCGGACGGGAAAATTTATTTCAGCGTCGGGGACCGCGGGTCAAACGTCAAAGTCGCCGATGGCCGACACGTCGGCGAACCGGACACGGGCTGCGTCTTCCGCTGTGACCCGGACGGCTCCGAGCTCGAAGTTTTTTCCTTCGGTTTGCGCAACCCGCAGGACCTCGTGTTCGATCAATACGGCAACCTGTTTACCGGCGATAACAATTCGGACAGCGGCGACCAGGCCCGCTGGGTTTACGTGGTGGAGGGCGGCGACAATGGCTGGCGCGTCGGTTATCAGTTCATGGAAAGACCGTACTCGCGTGGACCGTTCAACGCGGAGAAACTTTGGTATCCGCAGTTTGAGCGCCAGGCGCCCTACATCGTCCCGCCCATCGCCAACATCGCGAGCGGTCCGTCCGGCGTGGCTTACTTTCCCGGCACCGGGCTGCCCGACCGTTTCAAGGACCATTTCTTTCTGGTGGACTTTCGCGGCGGCGGCGCCAACAGCGGAATCCACACCTTCACGCTCAAACCGAAAGGCGCTTACTTCGAATTGGCGGAGTCGCAGCACTTCCTCTGGGGCGTGCTGGCGACGGATGTCAAATTCGGCGTCGATGGCGGCGTTTATGTGAGCGATTGGGTGCAAGGCTGGGAAATGACCGGCAAAGGCCGCATCTATCGCGTCCACGACCCGGCGCTGGACAGGGACCCGCTCGTGCTCGAAACAAAAAAGCTACTCGCCGATGGCCTGGAGAAACGTTCGCTCAAGGAACTCGCCCGCCTGCTCGCCCATCGCGACATGCGCGTGCGGCAGGAAGCCCAGTTCGCTCTGGCCGACCGCGGGCCGGAAGCGATTAAAACATTGGTAAGCGTGGCCCGCAAAGATGCCAGTCAACTCGCGCGCCTCCACGCGATTTGGGGACTGGGACAGATTGCCGAATGCCGAAACCCGAATGTCGAATGCAAAGCCGCCACGGCGTTGCTGCCGCTGCTGCCATTGCTCGATGACAGCGACGCGGAAGTGCGCGCGCAGGCGGCAAAAGTCCTTGGCGATCGCCGCTACGTAAACGCCTACGACGGACTGATCAAATTGTTGAACGATGCGAGTCCGCGCACCCGGTTCTTCGCTGCGATGAGTCTCGGCAAGCTGGGCCGGCGCGAAGCCTTGCCCGCCATTTATGCGATGCTCCGCGAAAACGCGGACCAGGACCCTTATCTGCGGCACGCTGGCGTGATGGCGTTGACCTGGATTGGCGACACCGACGCGCTGCCGGCTGCGGCCAAAGCCAGTTCCTCCGCGGTGCGGATGGCCGCGTTGCTGGCGATGCGCCGGCTGCACCGTGACGAGATTGCGGTATTTTTGAACGATACGGACCCGGCAATCGTGCTGGAGGCCGCGCGCGCCATCAACGACGAGCCGATCAATGGCGCCATGCACGATTTGGCCCGACTAATCAGTAGGGACACGCTGCTGCGTGTCTCTGGCCCGACGGAAACAAGCGAGGATCAGGGACGCGGAGCACCGCATTCCTACCCAGGCTGGCAGGAAGCGCTGCTGCGCCGCGTGCTCAACGCGAATTTCCGCTTCGGCACGATGGAAAGTGCCAAAGCGCTGGCCGCGTTTGCCGCGCGCTCCGACGCCGCCGAAAACATGCGAGCCGAAGCGCTCGAAGAACTGGCGGACTGGCCGCGTCCGTCGGGGCGCGACCGCGTCGTCGGTCTCTGGCGTCCGGTGGCGGCGCTTCGTCAGCGTGAAACGGCTATCGAGGCCCTGCGGACCGCGCTGGCGGAAATTCTGCGTTCTGCGCCGGACAGCGTTCGAATTGCTGCCGTTCACGCCGCAAGCAGGTTGACCCTCACCGGCGCCGGTCCCGTTTTGTCTGAACTCGTCGCCGACACGAAAAGTTCCAGCCGCGTTCGCGTTGAAGCGTTGAATGCGCTGGCTGCTCTTGATGATTCCAGGCTCGAAGAGGCCTTGAATTCGGCGCGAGCCGACGCCGACGAGGAGTTGCGCCGGGCCGCCACGTTGTTGCAGGGCAGGGTCAAGAGCCCGAACGCGGCGACGAAACTGGCGGCCATACTGGACAACGGTTCACTGGGTGAGAAGCAGGCTGCGCTGGCGGCGCTCGGCGCGTTGCAGGAGCCCGCTGCCGACGACGTGTTGATCCGCTCGCTCACACGACTGCTCGCCGGCGACGTGCCGAAGGAAATCCAGCTCGATTTGATTGAAGCCGCGGCCAGGCGAAGCTCGGCGGCGCTCAAGGAGAAGCTGGAGAAGTATCAGGAGTCGAAGCCGAAGGACGATCCCATGGCCGGATATCGCGAAGTTCTCTATGGCGGCAGCGCGGCGGAAGGGAAAAAGATGTTCTTCGAGCGCCCTGAAGCCTCGTGTGTCCGCTGCCACAAGATCAACGGCGAAGGCGGCGAAGTGGGGCCGGACCTCAGCAAAATCGGCGCGCAAAAAGACCGGCAATACCTTCTCGAATCGGTTGTGTTGCCGAACAAGGCGATCGCTCCGGGGTTTGAGAGCGTGCTCGTCACTTTAAAGAGCGGCACGAGTTACGCCGGTGTGCTCAAGAGCGAGACCGCCGACGTGCTGGTCATCAACTCGCCCGAAGACGGGCTCGTGACGGTGAAGAGGAACGAGATCAAATCTCGCGACAAAGGTTTGTCGCCGATGCCGGAAGGAATGGGGCAGATCCTCTCCAAACAGGACCTGCGCAACCTCGTGGAGTTTTTGAGCGGGTTGAAGTGATTGCTACTGACCGGCTTTGCTTGAAGATTATGTTACGCGGCGCTGTTCTGTTTTTTCTTGGAACACAAATCAGTTTTTGGGGGTGGCGGCAGATAG
>QHPA01000429.1 GCA_003218935.1 Verrucomicrobiota bacterium | reverse complement strand
AAGCGTTCTTGCGCAAGCTTACCCGCTAAAATCCGGCCTTACACCTCGCCGTTTGCTTGCCGAATCAAGCCACAATCAGAACCTGCGGCGCAACGATTTTGTTCTCGGTGGCTCGATTATCGAGTCTCGTGCAAATGGTTAACGAGACTGCGCCGAATGCGGAGCGCGGCGTTGAACGCCGCTTCAGCGTGTGAAACGAAACCAGGCCGCGCATTTCCAGCGTCCGCTCACTGCCGAGTCCCGATTTTGGCTCACCCGTCCTTGCGCTGCTGCGCGCGGCGTTTGGCCTCCAGCAACCGGCTGGTCGTGCTGGCCGGCTGCTCGTCCGGTTGGGCCGAGGGGGACACTCCAATCACCGGACCGGCGGCGGCCTGCGCCGGCGCGGTTTCTTTTCTCTCCGGAATGATGACAACCGGTCTCTGCGGCTTGAATAACTCCGGACTGGGTGGAGCCGACGGCGCGGTTTGCTTCGCCCGGACTTGATCGCGGCGCGCCAACAACGCAGCGAGTGATTCGTCCGCCTCCGGCGCTCGCGGCACGCCGCGCCAGAAGAAGAGCCATCGACGCAGCGTGGCTGTCGCCTTCAACCATTCCACGCGGTCGAGTTGAATGCGCCGCACGCCGACATCAAGCGGGAACAGAATAATGGACAGTTTCAGCAGCCACTCCCACAGATCGCGCGGCTGAAAAGTCTTTATGCGATCGTGGAGGAACGGGTTGTCCGCAGGCATGTCCGGATCCAGGACCTTGCCTCCGCCGGCCTCGCCCAATCGTCGCAACAAATTATTGTTCGGCTCAGTCGCGCTGAATTCGGGGGAGTAGTTCACGCTCGCACCGAGCACTTGCGAGCCGCGCACTTCGCCGTTTTCGATGTTCATCAGATTGAGCAGATAAGCGCCCACTTCCCGGGTCGCAAACCGCGCCTCATAGTGCCCCGGGCCGGTCTGTTCCAAATGCGCCGTCAGCTTCTCGCCTTTCGGGCTGACGACCGCTGCCTGCAAATTCAGGAAGTTCCGGTAATTTCCCTTTCCGTCGAGCGCCTCGACGTTGATGACGCCTTCGCCTTTGTCAACCGTCACGTCGGTCGTAAAGTCCGCATTGTCCAGGCGCCGCAAACTCCACTTCGCAATCTGGGACCAGAACTGCCGATACTTTTCCCATCCCAGCCAGTCCTGGGCCCACTTCGCCTTTGCGTCCGAAGTGAACGCAACCGCCCGGCCCAAACCAAACTGCCAATGCGCGAGCAGCGGGTCGCCTTTGTCGGTCAGCAACGGCGTTTCTGCGCGCGGTTTCTGGCTCGTCGCCACGTAGCCGCGCAGTTGCGGATATTCTCCCGCGCCAATGCCGCGGATCAATTCGCTGGAGGAGACCTGCTGCGGTTTAAACGGCTCTTCGTAAATCGCCGATTTTAGAATCACCGCGGCTTCCTTGATGAAAATCTGCGGCAACTGGTCAGGCGAACGCACGTCGTAGAAGCGTCCGTGTCCCTGTTCGGCAATCGAGATCATCGTGTCGGGTCCGGCATGGCCCGCGATAAGCACCGTGCTGACCGTGATACGGTCACCGACAATGGACTGCATCAACTGCGGCGTGGGTGCTCCCGGATCGCCATCGCTGAAAACGATGATGTGCTTGAGGCTGGCGGTCGATTTCTTCAAGGCCTCGTGCGCTTTCTCCATCGTTCCCTGAAAAGAGGGCATATCCCCCTGGTTCATTCCCGCGATGGAGCGGCGCATCGTCTTCTTGTCGCCGACTTTTGCCAGCCGAAAAACCCAGTGCTCGATGCCGTCCCAAAGCAGCACGCCCATCTCGTCCTGCGGGCCGAGGGCCTCCAGCACGCCGATGGCGCAATCGCGGGCGATCTGGTTGCCGTTCATGAACTCCATGCCGTGCATAATCAGCACCACCGCGCCGGGCGGCAGAACCTTCTTGCTGCTCAATTCCATTTCGACCGGCAACGTCTCCTCCAGCGGTGTGCCGCGATAACTGCCGGCCGCATACGTCTGATCGCCGCCAATACAGACCAGCCCGAGGCCGAAGTCGCGCACCGCGCTTTCGAGCAATTTCATCAACGTGTCGCCCAGGTCGCCTGCCGCAATGTTGCTCAGAAAAATGCTGTCGTAACTTTGCATCTCCGCGAGTGTGCCTGGAAATTTGGTGAGGTCGGCCAACTTCACCTCGAGGTTCGCCGAGCGCAGCGCGGTGAAGAGCGGCGCGTCTTTGTCCGGTTCGGCGGAGACCAACAGGATGCGCGGATCACCGCGGACGGTGGTGAAGTTCATGGCGCGGTTGTTCTGCGGCACAGAATCGCCCGGCGCTTCGATTTGCACCTCGTAATTGTAGAAACCCGGTTCGGTCAGAGTTTGGGGAAAAGTGAAAAGGTTCTTGCCGTTCTCCAACTGGACCGGTTGTTCGCCGAGCAAATGGTCGTTTTGAAACAGCCGCACCTTCGCGCGCCGGGACTGGTCGGCCTGCGCGAAGATTTTGACTTCAAACGTCTGTCCTTTCTTGAGGTTGCCCGGCAGCGACAGCTTCTGCACCGAGACATCGCCGCCGCGCGCGACGCCGAGCGGAACGATGTCAACGCTCACACCCAGCGGTCTGGCCGCGATCACTGCGGCAAACGCATCGCCTACGTTCTCGTTGCCATCGGACAGCAGCACCAATCGCTTCTGGCCGGTTTCCGGAAACGCCGCCGTGCCCAGGCGAATCGCCGACGCGATGTCGGTTCGTTCGCTGCCGACGACCGCCTGAATTTTTTGGTCGCCGATTTTTGCATTCGGCGACGTGTCGATCGCTGCGTCCGTCCCGAAAACGAGCACCCCCGCCTTGTCAACCGGCTTCTTTTCCGCCGCGGCCTTGACGACATATTGCCGGGCCGCCTCTTGTTGTTCGGGCGGAATGCTGTCCGAGCGGTCGAGCAGGAAATAAACGTTCATCCCTTCCTGCGGCCGCTTCCACTGCAACCCGGCGATGGCCAGCACCAGCGCCAGCACAATGACCATGCGCAAACCGAACGCGGTCCACCGCCGCCAGGCGCTGATTTGCACGTCCGACCTCAAGACCAGCCAGACCGTCCACGGCGCCGTCACGAGCAGGGCCTGCCGTAGCCACCGACGTAAGGAGGTGGACTTGCTGGTTCGAGGCTGGATGAGCGAAGGCGCGATCAGTCCGCCTCCTTACGTCGGCGGCTACAGGTTGGCGTCGAATAAACTTCTGCACCCGGTGGTTCATCGCGTCGGCCACATAAAGATTGCCTTTCGAGTCCAACGCGACACTCCAAGGGTTGCTGAATTGGCCGGGCGCCGCGCCCGGCCCGCCGAGGATTTCCAACGGCTGATTGTTTCGATCAAAAATCTGAATGCGGCTGTTCCCGAACTCGCAGACGAATTGCAACCCGTGCGCGTCCACCTTCACGTCGTAGGGGTAACTCATTTCGCCGCGGCCCGTCCCCGCCACGCCATAGCTCCGAAAAAATCTTCCGTCCGGCGCAAAAATCTGGACGCGATGATTGCACGAGTCAGCGACGTAGAGCCGGTCCTGCGCGTCAACGCCCAAACCCTCCGCGCGATTGAACTCGGCGTCCCCGGTGCCGCCGCTTCCCAGGACGCGAATCAACTTCTTTCCTTCCGCTGTGAACTGTTGCACGCGTTCGGTCAAGCCGTATTCGCTCACGAAAATGTCACCGTGCGAATTCACGATGACCGAACGTGGAAACGCCAACTCGCCCCCGTTCGTTCCATGCGCGCCCCATTGCGCGACCAGTTTGCCGTCCGGCGTGAAGTGGTTTACCCGTGAATAATGCGGCTCAAGCACGACGATGTCTCCTTTTCCATCGCGGCACATTCCTTTCGGCTTGCCCTTGTCCGTCTCCGGCATCTGCCAGAAAGCGAGGAACGTTCCGCCCGGCGAGAATTTCTGCACCCGCCCCGTCATATCGACGACATAAAGATTGTCCTGCGCATCGACGGCCAGCGAGCGCGGCTTGTTGAACTCGCCCAATCCCCCGCCGCGTGTGCCGATGACCTTCACGCGGCTGAACAGTTTGCTTTCAATCGGCGCGTCGTTCGTCGACGTCGCGGGCGCGCAGCCGGCGAGCGCAGAGCAGATCAGCGTCGCCAGCACGACGAGGCGCAGCGCTGTAGCCGCGACCTTCAGGTTGCGCACGCTTTGCCTCGCGCTCCAAATCACCAGCGGCGCGACCGCCAGCATCAGAAGGATGAGGCAAAGTGCATTCACTTGTGCGTTGTGACCGTAATGCAGGAAGTTAAACACGCGCACCGACAATGTTTCCGCTCCCGGCGGCATGACGAGGATGAGCGTCTCGGCGTCCCAGAGGCAAAAGAGGTAGGTCAGATACCAGGCCGCGGCAATTTGCGGCGCAATTTGCGGCCAATGGACGTGCCGCAGCAGTTGCCATTGAGACGCCCCTTCCAATCGCGCGGCGTCGGTCAAATCGCCATCGACCGACCGCAGCGCGTGCGCCGCCGTGTTCCAGCCCACCGCGAGATAGCGCGCCGTCCACGCCAGGAACACAATGCCGACGCTCTCGTACAGCGCGGAAAGAAACGGCCGGTTGAACACATAAATCAAGACGATGCCGAGCAATACGCCGGGGGTCAGAAACGGAATCCAGGTGATCGGACCAATCGGCCAACGCCAGGTCGCCAGCGCGATGACAACGACCAGCGCCGCGGCCACCGCTGAGAACATCGCCGAATTGAAAATCGCGCTCTGCCCGGCTTTGAATGCCGGAAAAAATTCCAGCCACGTGCGCTCGCCCGCGCACAAATCCACCAGCGGCAATCCGACCGACAAACCCATCGTCGCAATAACGAGGCCACCGCTGAACCAAAACCAGCCGGCGCCGAGTTGCCGCCGAAAGACTTTGGCTGGAACGGCTCCTTCGAGCCGCGGCCAGGAAATCTCGCGGCGCCGCAGCCAGACCAACAGGAGCAGCGGCGCGAGCACCAGTGGCCAGCTTATTTGCGCGGCCTTCGTGTAATCAAACGTGGTGTTGAAGTTCACCCAGACTTCATCCGGGAACACTTTGACCTGCAGAATCGCGGGCACCGCAAAATTGTTCAGGGCGAGCACGAACGTCACGACGGCGGATTGCGCCAGCGCATTGCGCGCGAGCGGCAGGAGCAGCCAGCGCATCAGGGGCCAGCCGCTCATGGACGGTTCGCCTTCCAGTTGAGCCGGCTCCAGCCGCTGCCACGCGCCCAGAATCAACAGCAGCGAAATCGGCCACAGCATCAGCGACAGAATCCAGACCGTGCCTCCGAGCGAATAAATGTCGAACGGCAGCCAGCCGCGCCAGACGCCGGTCAGGCCGAGCAGATGCAGCCAGCACCCGGTGACCAGGAACGGCGGCAGCGCCAGAGTCATCACCGCCACCGCCAGAAACCAGCGGCGCCGCCGCGGTTCGAGTCCCGCTAGAAACAGCGCCGTCAAAAAGCCAATCACTGTCGCCAGCAACGTAGTCAGCGCGCTGACGAGCAGACTGTTTTTGAGCAGTGCCCAGTTCATCTCAAGAATATCTCTTTTAACGATTGGGCGCCTCCATCCAGGCCAGTCAGCAGCTGGTCCCAATCCGGCCTCAGCGTCGCCTTCGTCTCGCCTGGCGGCGACAGACCCTCGAGTGCCTGAGCCGCCACCAGCTTTTTGACCACTTCGGGCCGCTGCAGATACTCGAACAACGTTTCCGCTGTCCGCGCGTGGCGCGCGCCGCGCACGACAGCAATCGTGTTCGGAATCAACAGCGACTCTTCCGTCAGCGGGAGCGCAAGGATGGGCGCGCCTTCGCGCTGTTCCGCTGCGATGTCGTCGGAGTCCGTCAATCCAATCCATGCTTCGCCCTTCGCGACCAGCCTGGCGGCCACCGAGTTGCCATCGACGAGAAAAGGTCTGTTGGCGGCGAGCGCCCGACACCATCCCTGCCAGCGTTCATCCCCCCAGAATTGACGCAGCGCCAGAAAATGCGTCGCCGTCGTGCCGAACAGCGGGTAGGCCAGCGCGATTTTTCCGCGCCAGGTTTCGTTCGTCAGCTCCGTCAGCGAACGCGGCGCGGCTGCCAGTGAAAGCGAATTCGTGTTGACCGCCATCCGCCGGCTGCGATAGCCCACCGCCGCCCATTTCTCAAAGACTCCTTTCGCGGCGAGCTGACGCGTCCGCAGTTCCTCATTGTTCCAGAAAAGATCGCACTGGGGATGATCCTTTTCAGCGAGCAACCGATTGACCAGGCCAACGGTCTTCACCGTTTCGCTGTCATAAACCGCGCGAACTTTGAAGCCGGTTTGCTGCTCGAATTCTTTCAGAATCGGTTCGGCATAGACCTGGTCCTGGGAGGTGTAAATGACGACCCCTGGTCGGTGCAGTTTTTGCTTCGCCTTGAAAAGGGCTGGAACCAACAATCCTACCATTATGGCAATAATCGCGATTATTGGGAGACCCCCAAACCAACAACTTGACCCGTAAATCAGGAAGTCTTTAAACCACTGATCCTTCTTCGGCTTTGAATTTTCTTCGCTCATTCTCCAGTTATGGGTCTTTTCCAACGCCCATTCGCGGCCTTCTGAGGAGTCTCCAGAACATGCTACATTTTTCGTGTTGCACCTGGCATTTTCGCCCTCACCCTGACCCTCTCCCTTGG
>QHPA01000074.1 GCA_003218935.1 Verrucomicrobiota bacterium | reverse complement strand
CAAGGACGGCGTGGGCGTGTTGCCCGGCCTGTTGAACGAGAGCCGCGCGCTGGTGACGATTTCCGTGATTTCCGGCTGGGCCTCGGCCGGCTTCTTCATGGTCGTCTTTCTCGCCGGGTTGGCCAACATCCCCGAAGACGTGCTCGAAGCGGCGCGGTTGGACGGCGCGAGCGCGTGGCAGACGTTCTGGCGCATCAAATTTCCGCTGCTCCGGGAAGTGATGCTCGTGGCGTTGCTGATCTGTTTCACCGGCGCGTTCAAGGCGTTCGATCTGTTCTGGGTGTTGCTGCCGAATCAGGACCACACCAGCATCGTTTCCACGCTGTTGGTCAAGGAAGTCATCAAATTCGACAACCGAGGCTACGGCAGCGCGCTGGCGGTGATCCTGACGGCGCTGGTGTTGCTCACCGTAGCGGTGATTATCGGCGCGAAAAATCTTTCGCTCAGGCGCGGGAGGAGCCGTCCGCTATGAAGCGCGAAGAATGGTCCCGCGCGCTTCAACGGTGGGGCGAGACTCCGTCGAGCACTGATTTCTACCCGTGGGAGATCAGGGCTCGACGGAGTCTCGCCCCACCCGGTTCATGGGAAAGGGGGCGGGTGTCAACGAGGGTCAAAAGATGAGCCGGCCAGGTACCTGTTTCAAGACCGTTGCGTGGGCGCTGCTCGCGCTGCTGTTTCTTTATCCGATGCTCTGGATGGCGCTGAGCAGCTTCAAATCGTCGAACGTCGAAATCTTCGGCCATCCTTTTTCCTTGCCGCATCAAATCAGCCTCGTGAATTACCAGAAAGCCGTCCGCCAGGGCCACATGGGCGCTTACTTCATCAACTCGCTTTGGGTCACCGGACTCAGCGCGGCGGCAGTCGTGTGCTTCGGGGCATGGGCCGGATTCGCGTTGAGCAAGGCGCGGTTCCCGCTCCGCAAATTCTGGCTCGCCCTGTTTTTTATCGGCATGATCCTGCCGGTGCAGTCCTACCTCATTCCGTTGACGGGTTTGCTGGAGACGCTCGGCGTTCACGACAGTCTCTGGGCGTTGATTCTGCCCTACACCGCGCAAAATCTGCCGGTGGCGATTCTGTTGTTCGCGGCTTTTTTCGTTTCGTTGCCGGCAGAACTCGAGGAAGCGGCGAAGCTCGACGGCGTTCGCACCGCGCGGTTTTACTTCAGTATCCTGCTGCCGGTCGCCAGACCGGCCGTGGCGACAATCGTGGCCATCACCTGCCTCAACACGTGGAACGAATTCCTGATGGCGATGCTGTTCATCGTGGACCCGGCGATGAAAACGTTGCCGGTCGGAATGATTGCCTTTGAGCAGGCGCACAACACGGATTACCCGGCGCTGCTCGCGGGCCTCTCGCTGATTTCCGTGCCAACGCTGCTCGTCTATGCCATTTTTAACAAACACGTCATTCGGGGCGTGATTGCCGGCGCAGTGAAATGATTTATGGGCGCAAACCCGTTTATCTGCGGCGTCGTGGAAGGCTTCTACGGACGCCCGTGGTCCGCTGCGCAACGCGGACAACTCTTCGCGTGGATGCAGTCGTGGGGCATGAACACCTACCTCTACGCCCCCAAAGACGACCTGAAACATCGGCTGCTCTGGCGCGAGCTTTACGCGGAAAGCGATGCGGCCGAGCTGAAGACCTTGATTCGCCATTGCCGGGGCAAAGGTCTGAATTTCGTTTGTGCCGTTGCGCCTGGCCTGGACCTCTCCTATTCGAGCAGGAAGGACATGGCGCGCTTGCGGAGAAAGGCCAGCCAATTGCTGAGGCTCGGCTGCACCCATTTCGCCATCACTTTCGATGACATTCAGCCGGTCCTCTCGAAAGAAGACTCCAGGATGTTCAACTCTCTCGCGGATGCGCAGAGCGTCGTTGCCAATGATTTCCTGAAACATCTCCGCGACCAGGCTCCCGACGCGACTTTGCTCTTTTGTCCGACCCACTACTGCGAGCGGATGTCAGGTCCGGTCAGGCATTCCGATTACCTGAAACGGTTGGGAAAGCTCCTGGACTCGTCCATCGGGATTTTCTGGACCGGACCGGAAATAGTCTCTGAGACCATCCCGGCGGAATCGATTCGCGAGTTACAGCGAGTTCTCCGGCGCAAGCCGCTCCTCTGGGACAACCTTCATGCCAATGACTACGACCTTCGCCGCATTTACCTCGGCCCGTATGCCGGGCGTCCGCTGGAACTGCGCAACGAAGTCGCCGGCATCCTGAGCAATCCGAACTGCGAGTTTGAGGCGAACTATATTCCGCTCCGCACACTGGCGATGTTCGCGCAGGCCAAAGGACATTGGAACGCACAGCAGGCTTATCACACCGCATTGAGACACTGGTTGCTTCAGTGGAAGGCGCATCATGGACGCCGGATTTCGCCGGGTGAACTGGAGTTTCTGTGCGACTGCTTCCATTTGCCTTTTCAGCACGGGCGTTGCGCCGAAACGTTCATCGAAGATTTCCGGTTCCTGCTGCGTATGCCGCCGAGGAAGTGGGGCGTCATCGGCCGGCGCTTTGAAAAGAAATGTTCCGACATTTTGGACCTGTTTGAAAAGATTGCCGCGCTGAGAAACCGTGAATTGCTTTACGCGCTTTACCGGCACGTTTGGGAGCTGAAGGAGGAGGCCGTCCTGTTGCGAAAATATCTCCATTGGCTCAAGGCCAGGCCGGGCCCTGAACAAACGTTTGCTTCACCAGACCATCGCCAGAAAATTTATCGCGGCGGACTGGTCGCTGACTTGCAACGATTCCTGCCGATGGACGAGAACGGACGGTTCCGTGCCCGGACTCCAGCCGCTGTGCGACACAAGCCCGATGGTCCCCGCGCCCTTTAAGATTCGCCTCTGCGAGCCGCGTGACGAAGCGGCGGTTTACGAGGTCTGCCTGCGCACCGGCGACAACGGGAATGATGCCACGCGGTTTTTCGACGACCCCAAAGCGCTCGGACATATCTTTGTCGGCCCGTACATGAAACTGGAACCGGACCTGGCGTTCGTGCTGGAAGACCCGCGGGGCGTCTGCGGTTACGTGCTGGGGGCGCTCGACTCGAAGAAATTTTACGACGCGTATGTCAATCAATGGCTCCCGGAAATCCGCAGGCAACATCCGGAGCCGGCCGGCGCTCCGGCGACGTGGACGCGGACGCAAAAAATCTATCACGAGTATCACCACCCGGACATTTTTCTGCCGGAACCCCACGATCAGTACCCGTCGCACCTGCACATCGACCTGCAGCCGCGCGCCCAAGGGCGTGGGTTGGGGGCGGCGATGGTGCGCGTGTTCCTGGCGGAACTGGTGGCTAAAGGTTCGCCCGGCGTGCATCTTGGAATGGGCGCAACGAACGCGCGCGCGGAGCGATTTTACAAAAAGCTCGGGTTCACCGAACTTGCGCGCGCCGGTGATGTGCTTTACCTGGGAAAACGATTGCCGTGAAAATGCGTCCGGAAATGGTGGGGCGCGCATCGGGACCATGACCGGTGGGGCGAGACTCCGTCGAGCCCTGATCTCCAATGGACAGAAATCAGGGCTCGACGGAGTCTCGCCCCACCTGGTTCACAGAGAGGAATTTCGGACCGAGATTCTTTTTACTGAGGTGAGTCATAACACATCTGTCTTTATCGGCATTGACGGCGGCGGCACGCACAGTTTCGCAGTCGCCGTTGATTCCTCTGGCAAGCTGCTGGCCACGGCCAGAGCGGGTTCGCTGAATTTCTTCAGCTCAGGCCTGCCCGCCGCGCGTCGTAACTTGAAGATGTTGGTCCGCTCGCTCGAACGGCAACTCCCGCCGGACAGCCGGTGCAAAAGGGCCGTCGTCGGTTGCGCCGCGCTGTTTTCCAGCGCAAGCAAAACCGAGAAGGAAAGGTTGTGTCACGGCATTTTGCCGTTGGCGCGAACGCGCGTCGTCAGCGATTGTCAGACGGCTTGCTTCGGTGCGACGCTGGGTGAACCAGGAGTGGTCATCATCTCCGGCACCGGCTCGATTGTGCTGGCGCAAAACGAAGCCGGAAAATGTGCCAGAGTCGGTGGCTGGGGCCCGATTCTCGGCGACGCCGGCAGCGCTTACTGGATTGCACTGGAATCAGTGAAAGCCGCCATCGCAGCCGAGGAGGAACGCGGTCGCGAAACGAGCCTGAGCCGCCTCATCGCCGCGCTGGCCGGCCACCTTGCGCAAAACGCCGCGCGCCATGATGTCGTTTTCCGCGAGACGTGTCGGCGCGCCGGTCGGGAACTGGCGGCCCAGGCGTTGGCTGCGGTCGAGCTGGCGCGGTTGAAAACGCGACCGTTGCCGGTTTATCTGGTCGGCGGGGTCCTGGTGAACAACGCCTGGGTTCGTGGCAGCCTTGTGGCTGCCTTGAAAAAGTCGTGCCTGGTCCGCATCGAGCAGCCGAGGTTGCCCCCGGTGGGTGGCGCTGCGGCGATAGCACTGAGGGATGCCGGTGTTGAGACAACCCACCGGCTTGCTGCGAACCTCGCGCAATCCTGTTCGCTTGAGAGTGTCCAGCTGCTTGAGCAGACGTAGCGCAGGCTTCCAGCCTGCCAGTGGCGAGGTATCCTTGCCTCGCGTCCCGCGAAGCTGGCAAATTGGCGCTCGCGCGCAGGATGCACCGACCGCATTTTGATGAACTCTTACGAGAAATATTACGCCGCCGCGCATGAGCAATTGGAGAAAGTTTATAGGACTCAGCGCGCCGCGATTGAGCAGGCTGCCGCGTGGCTCGGCGAAGCGCTGGCGAAAGACCACTGGCTCTACGCCTTCGGCACCGGCCATTCGCACCTGTTGGCCGAGGAAATTTTTTATCGCGCTGGCGGTCTCGCCCACGCCGTGCCCCTCCTCGACGACCGCCTCATGTTGCACAAGGAAGCCATCGAGGCAACTTACCTTGAACGCCAGGAAGGCTACGCCGCCGGGCTGCTGAAGCTCTACCCGGTCGAGCGCGGTGACGTGCTGATCGTCGCCTCAAATTCCGGCAGAAACGCAGTTCCGGTTGAGCTGGCGTTCCTGGGACGCGAGCGGGGGATGAAAGTCATCGTCATCACCAACCTCGCGCACACGCGGGCGTGGCCGTCGCGTCAGTCGTCAGGAAAGAAACTGGCGGACGTCGGCGACCTGGTCATCGACAACTGCGGCGTGGAAGGCGACGCTTGCGTCAAGCTGGCCGGAATGCCGTCGGCTATCGGGCCGACTTCGTCCATCACCGGCGCGTTCATTGTGAACGCGATCGTCGTTCAGGGGATCGAAAACGCGCTGGCCCGCGGGGTCGCGCCGGAGATTTACATCAGCAGCAACACGGACGGCGATGACCACAACGGCAAACTTCTACAGAAATACGCCAGCCGAATAAGGCACCTTTGAGGCGAGGCGCCTGAAGGAGGGCGCATCTGGATACCACCACCATCGCGGAAGCCCTCCAGCACCCATGAACCGCCCCCCTCACCCCGTCCCTCTCCCCCTCGGAGGGGGAGAGGGTGCCCGAAGGGCGGGTGAGGGGGATGGTTTATGGTCCCGATGCGTGCGCAAAAGCGAAAGGAGGCTTCCCATGAACCCGGACGAACATCCAACATCGAACATCCAACGCCCAACATCGAATGGGAGCAAACGACCAAGCATTTTCCTCCACTCCATTACGGATCTGCGCTATGATGACGACATGAGCGTGTTGGCAATCCGAGAGTTTCATCAACGTCTGAACGCGCGCTTCACGGAGCTGAACGGCATGGAGGTCGTCGAGCACTACGGCGACCCGCCAAGCGAACACGCGGCGCTGCGCGAGAGGGCGGGTGTTCTTGATTTGAGCTTCCGTTCGCGCCTTTGCCTGACCGGCGCCGACCGCCAGAAATTCCTGAACGGGCAGGTCACCAACAATGTGAAGGACCTGAAAACGGGTGAAGGCTGTTATGCCGCGCTGGTCAACGCCAAGGGCAGGATGCAGAGCGACCTGAACATTTACATTCTGGAAGACGAAATCCTGCTCGACTTCGAGCCAGGTTACGGCGCAACAGTCGTTCAACGGCTCGAGAAATACATCATTGCCGACGACGTGCAGGTGGTGGACGTGGCGGCGCATTACGGTTTGATCAGTGTTCAGGGACCGGAGGCGAGCGAGGTGATGCGCGCTTTGGGTTTCGAGAGGTCGGCCGGCAAATCCACCCCTGACCCCTCCCAAGAGGGGAACGAGCCAACTGCGGGCGCGACGCCGCTCCCCGCCTTTGGAACGGCTGGGGCCGGGTTCGTTCAACCGCCGACCAGGCCTGCGAATTTTGTCTCCTTCAAAGCTCCCACACTCGGCGAAATTTATTTGATGAATTTGCCGCGAATCGGTTCCGCAGGTTTCGACTTGTTCGTGCCAACCGCGGCGCTCGGTCCAGTCACTGACAAACTCATCACTGCGGCGAAGGCGGTTGGCGGTCGCGCGTGCGGTTGGCAGGCCTTGGAGATGGCGCGCCTCGAGGCCGGCACTCCGCGGTTTGGTGTCGATATGGACGAAACCAATCTTCCTCCGGAAGCCGGCATCGAAGGGCGGGCGGTCAGTTATACCAAAGGTTGCTACATCGGCCAGGAAGTCATCGCCCGCGTTCGCACTTACGGCCAGGTGGCCAAAGCGCTGCGCGGGCTGCGGCTCGCGGATTCAATAAAAGTTTTGCCGCAAAAGGGCGATAAGCTTTACCGGGGAGATAAAGAGATCGGTTTTGTCACCAGCGCTCTGGCTTCGCCGACGTTGAGGTCCAATGTCGCCCTCGCTTACGTCCGTCGCGAGCACAATGGGATCGGCACGGAACTGACATTGCGCACCACCGAAGGCGAAAGTCCGGCGCGCATCGTGGAGTTGCCGTTCAAAAAATCTTAGCGTGACAACGCCGCAGCTTCGTGGCACACCAAGCCGATGAAGAAATTCTGGTTCAGTTGCGTGCTGGTTCTTTCGCTTGGCCTGGCAATCGCCTTCGGCCAGGCCGACAAGAAAGAAGCTGAAAAGAAGGACGATCAAGAAGCCAAACCGGCCAAAAGCGACGCCAAAGAAGTGGCCGTGATCAAGACGACCGAAGGCGAGATGGTGGTTGAATTCTGGCCGGAAGTCGCGCCCAAGACGGTCGAGAATTTCAAAACGCTCGCCAAAAAGGGATTTTACGACGGCACCTGTTTTCATCGCGTGATCAAGGGCTTCATGATTCAAGGTGGTGATCCGCTTACGAAAGATCCAAGCAAGGAAGACCATTGGGGTGAAGGCGGCCCAGGCTACCAAATCAAGGCGGAGTTCAACGATCGTTCCCACGTCCGGGGCGTCGTTTCGATGGCCCGCTCCTCAGACCCGGACTCCGCCGGCAGCCAGTTTTTCATCTGCCACGGCGACCCGACGTCCCTGGATCACAAGTACACCGCGTTTGGCAAGTTGCTCAAAGGCGATGATGTGTTGGAAAAGATAGCGACCACGAAGACACATCCTCCGGACAGGCCGGATAAACGCATCGGTATCGAGAGCGTCAAAATCGTCCCGGCTGATTCGGCGAAGTAATCCAACGCGAAAGGAACTCCGTGAACGAAGTCGCCGTCATCAAAACTACCGCGGGCGAAATGGTAATCGAATTCTGGGTCGACGTCGCGCCGAAGACGGTTGAGAATTTCAAGAAGCTCGCGCGTGAGGGTTTTTACGACGGCACGGCCTTTCATCGCATCGTCAAAAACTTCATGATTCAGGGCGGCGATCCGTTGACCAGGGACGCCCAGGCGGAAGGCCGCTGGGGCACCGGCGGCCCGGGTTACCAGATCAAGGCCGAGTTCAACAACAAGTCGCACGTGCGCGGCGTTATCTCGATGGCACGCTCGCAACATCCCGACTCGGCCGGCAGCCAGTTTTTCATCTGCCTCGCCGACGCGAGGTTTCTCGACCGGCAGTACACGGGGTTTGGCCAACTGATCAGAGGGGACGAAGTGCTCCGCGCCATCGGCGATACTTCGGTGACGTCGTCGAACAGTGGCGAGCAAAGCAAGCCGACCTCGCGAGTTGGCGTGGAAAACATCAAAATCATTGCGGCGGATTCGGTGCAGTGATTTACGATTTGCGAATTACGATTGACGCGCTCTGATAAAACTCGAGCCGGGCGATGAATCGTTTGGCGCGTAAATCGTAATTCGTAAATGACATGGACACTTCCGAACTGGCCAAACTTCTGGCCTCCCTGGGTTGTCCGCAGGAAAAATCGGCGGAGATGGCAAGCCAGCTCAACAAGCGCGCCCATCAGCTCGCCGAGCAAAAGGGCAAAACCTACGAGGAAGCCATGACGCATTTGCTCGACCTGATGAAGCAAGGCTGGGCGGCCAGGGAGAAAGGATTGTAGAGTGGTTAAATGATCAAGCCCTGGCGAAAGATCAGTTCCAAACTGCTCGGCGATTTTCGCATCTTTACCCTTCGTTCCGACCGCAAAGTTTCACCGCGCAACGGCAGCGAGCACGAAGTGTTCGTGATCGACGCCGTCGATTGGGTAAACGTCGTCGCCGTCACGCCGGACAATCATCTGGTGATGGTCGAGCAATATCGTCATGGCACGAACACGGTCGAGTTGGAAATCCCCGGCGGGATGGTGGACCGCGAGGACGCGTCGCCGGTGGCCGCCGGCGTGCGCGAGTTGCGCGAAGAGACCGGCTACGAAGGCGAGAACGCGCGAATCCTCGGCCAGATCCTGCCAAACCCGGCCATCCAGAGCAACACTTGCTATACCGTGCTGGTCGAGAACTGCCGATTGAAACACGCTGTGGACTTCGACCACGGCGAGGACCTGATCACCCGGCTCGTCCCCGTCGCCGATATTCCGCGCCTGGCCGGGGAGGGAAAGATTCGGCACTCGCTGGTCGTCGTTGCACTGTATCACTTTGAACTGCGGCTGCGCGGGTTCAAAGAGCCTGGGAATCCGGTCTAACCCCTGGCTTGCCTGACCTTTTCCTTTTTCTCCTCCAACTCGGCCTGGAAAGTCTTACGGTCACTGATGAGTTGTTTTTCCAGTTGTTCAATTGCCTCGCCATCGCCTTTATCCACCGCTTTGGCAATTTCGCCTTTCACGAAAATTTCGCGATCAGCGACCTTCGCTTTGCAGATCGATTCCAGTTCGGCGATTTCTTTCTTCTGTTGTTCCGTGAGTTTGGTCGTGGGCGACGATTTGCTCAGTCGCTCCATCGCAAGTTCATAGGCGGTTTTCATAATTCGATTGTCAGTGGTTCGTGGTCGGTTGTCAGCAGTAACGCGGTGTCGCCAACTCCTGCCACTGGCCACGGAGCACGGACAACTGACTAAAGCGGCGGCTTCTTCTTCCACGGCATGTCCGGAAACTTGCTCGGCAGTTTGACATTCTCCAGCTTCGGCCGGGCCATTTGCAGTTCCGAGTCACTCGCTCCGCCCGGCGACGGTTCGGGCGGCGCGGGGTTGCCTTTCCACGATGCGATGCGCGCTTGCAGGCCGTGATGCTCGGCGGTCTTCTTGTCGCCGGCCTTCATGTAAAACAGCGAGAGGTTCGTGTGAACGAGTTGCTCGTTCGGACGGAGCTTTTCGGCCTTGTGACCTTCGGCGATAGCCGTGGCGTAATCGCCTTTGCGATAGTACGCCATTCCGAGAGACAGTTGCGCGTCGAAGTGCGCCGGGTCTTCCGCCAGGATCGCTTTGAACTTCGCGATGGCGGTGTCATAGTCGCCCGTGCTGAAGTCGAACATCGCGTCGTCGTATTGTTCCTGGAGCATTGGCATAAATCTATTAACCGTGATCTCTCGCTTGCGCTGTTCGCTCAAGTTCGCTTTCATTCACACAAGTCGTATCGTGCGCCGCCCAGGGTGAGATTGCAAGCAGCCAGACAACAGCCAGGCTCCGAACGGAGCGCCTGTGCCAACGACGCAGACAGCGTGAGTTTGCCGATCAAAATCATCTCGACGGATTTCGACGGGACGTTTTTCGCGGAGTTTGAAAATCCGCCCGTGCCGGAGGAACTGCAGCGCCTGATTGGGCGTTTGCAGGAAGCCGGCGCCAGGTGGGTGATCAATACCGGGCGCGACCTTTCGAGTCTGCTGGAGGCGCTGGCGCGCGCCCATCTGAGCGTGCGCCCGGACTATCTCGTGGTGGTCGAACGCGAGATTTACGTCCACGAAAAGGCGCAGTATCTCGGGCTGGAGGATTGGAACCGCGCTTGCGCGCAAGCGCACGCAGAATTGTTTGCCCGCGTCCGTGCCGACCTGCCCCGGCTGGTGGCCTGGGTGAACGAACGCTTCGACGCTGCGGTGTATGAAGATTCGTATTCTCCTTTTTGCCTCGTCGCGGAGAACAACGGCGACGCCGACCTCATTCACGAATATCTGAACGAGTATTGCGCCCAGGTGCCGAAATTGACCGTGGTGCGCAATGACGTTTACGCGCGCTTCAGCCACGAGGCTTACAGCAAAGGCACGGCGTTGTCTGAAATCGCGCGTCGATTGGGCGTCAGCCGCGACCACATTCTCGCCGCGGGCGATCACTTGAACGACCTGCCGATGCTCTCGCGCGAGCACGCACGCTGGTTGGTGGCACCGTCCAACGCCATCGAGTTGGTCAAAGAGTCTGTTCGGCGACAGGAAGGGTTCGTCAGCGACGAGCCGCACGGCTGCGGCGTGGCGCGCGGCGTGGAGTTTTTTCTCGATTCATCGGCGCGGCAGGCAACCCATCTTAACTCAAAGACCTGAGGAATTAATCGTCCTAATCCTGCGCGTTTCGGGTTGTTTGAGCGGATTTCAAATTTGCCGCAACCGATTCGTTTTCAAATGGATACGGCTTCAGATAAACGTTTGACAGTGAGACGCGCAATGTTAGTGTGACACTGCAATTGATCTGGCGCCTTCCAAAAATTCAAATGCATGTGCGAAGCTGCCGGCAAACATCAGAACAGTTAATTGAATTCATTTCATGAGCGAAGCAACCATGACCGCCCCCACCTCGGGCGGCCGACCCAAAGTCTCGAAGATATCCGAAGCGGTCATTCGGATCGCGGGTAATTCTCAGGACGGCATTCAGGCCATCGGCGGTTTTCTGGCGCGACTCGCCGGACGGAGTGAACAGGAAGTCATGACCTTCATGACAATTCCTTCCACCATTTCCGGTGGGCCGTCTATTTTCCAGGTGCGCGTCGGCTCCGGCGAAGTGTTGAGCGCGGGCGACGACGCGGACCTGCTCATCGCCTTTTACCAGCATTCCTACGAGGATCATCTCAAGTCGCTGCGGAAAGGGGGCATCGTATTGTTTGACAGTGACCACGTGCAGCCCAAACCGGAGTGGCAACAGGAATATCGCCACCTCGGCGTCGCCATCTCGTCACTGACCGTGGAAGCCATCGGCGGCACCGGCAAGGACAAGGGCAAGAACATGTTTGTCCTCGGTTTGGTCGCGAAGATGTTCGACCTGAATGTGCCCAAGCTCGAAAAGCTCATCGGCGAACGCTTTGGCGGCAAGGATGAAAGCATCTTGAACAATGCCTTGACCGCTTTCCATGCGGGTTACAGCCACTCGCTCGACAACGTCATGGAAACATTCCGATTCGTCGAAGGCCAGAAAAGGGCCGGCCATCAGGTCGTAATGACCGGCAACGAAGCGCTCGGTTACGGCCTGATCGCTGCGGGTGTTCGTTTTGGCGCCGGTTATCCAATCACCCCCTGGTCGGACATTATGGAATTGCTGCGACGCGAGCTGCCCAAATACGGCGGGACCTTTGTTCAATGCGAAGATGAAATTGCCTCCATTTCGATGGCGCTCGGCGCGAGTTACGCCGGGCGCGTGGCGGTCACGGGTTCCAGCGGTCCGGGCATTTCGCTGAAGACAGAGGCCTTGGGTTACGCCGTCATGGCGGAGTTGCCGCTGGTGGTGATCGATGTGCAACGCGGCGGTCCGTCCACCGGCATGCCCACGAGCGTTGAACAATCCGACCTCAACATCGCCTGCTTTGGCGGACACGGCGATTCGCCGCGTGTCGTCCTGGCGCCGGCCAACGTCGAAGATTGTTTTTACACGGCGATTGAAGCGGTCAACATCGCCCGCAAATACAGTGTGCCGGTGGTGATTCTAACCGACCAGGCCATCGCCACGCGCATCGAGGCCTTCGAGGAGCCAAACCTCGAAAAAGTTTGCCAGGACATCTCGCCCGACCTGACACCCATTGCCGACTTCAAGCCATATGATCTCTCCGCATCGGACGGACTCACGCGTCACGCGCCGCCGGGCAAACGAATTGCCAGCGGCAAATATCCCGTCGTCACCGGCCTCGAACACGACGAAATGGGACATCCGACCGGATCGCCGAAGTTGCACATGGCGATGAACGCAAAACGCCGGAACAAACTTCGCAAGCTCGCCTCCGAATTGCCCGTGCCGCAGGTTTACGGCCCGCCCGAAGGCAATGTGCTGCTCGTCGGCTGGGGCTCAAACCAGGGCCCGATTCGCGAGGCGGTGGATCGCGCCCGCGCCGCCGGCGACAGTGTTTCGTCGCTGCACATCCGTTATATCAACCCGCTGCCGCCGGGATTGGAAAATATTTTTTCCGGCTTCAACCACGTGTTCGTCGTCGAGCTGAACGACGAGGGCATTTACGGCTACGGTCAACTGGCCGGCCTGCTGCGCGCGCGTTACTGCGATGCGAAGATTCAGGGTATCAACAAGACCGACGGCCTGACTTTCAAAGTGAAGGAAATCCTCGAACAAACAAGAGCCAGGTTGGCTGCCGCCAAAGCGCAACCTGCGACGGGCGTAACGATTCAACGGATTTAACGTTTTTAACGGTTTAGCGAAATTATGAGTTCACCTGTGACCGATATTCCCGTTCGCGGCGGCAACATCACCGCGGTACCGCCGCTGCCCGATTCCGAGCGCAAGCCGCTCACAAAAAAAGAAATGTCCGCTGACCATCCGACGTGGTGCCCCGGTTGCGGCGATTTCTCCGTGCTCGCCCTTTACTTCAAATTGATCGAGAAGCGCAAACTCTGGCACGAGAAAATCACCACGATCGCCGGCATCGGTTGTTCGAGCCGCTTCCCGTATTTCGTTCAGGCCCACGGCGTGCATTACATTCACGGCCGCGCGCTGCCGTTCGCCAGCGGCGTTTCGCTGAGCCGGCCTGATTTGCACGTGTTCGTGTTCGGGGGCGACGGCGACGCATTTTCCATCGGCGGCAATCATTTCAATCATACGTCGCGCAAGAACATCAAAATGACCTACGTGGTCATGGACAACTGGGTGTACGGCCTGACGAAGAAACAGACTTCGCCCACGTCGCCGCCCGGCTTCAAGAGCAAGACTGACACCTGGGGCGCGGTGGACGAGCCGATCAACCCGATGAAACAGGCGATCGCCGCCGGCGCCACGTTTGTTGCCCGCACCACGCACACCAATCCGAACCACGTTCTGCAGATGATGGAAGCGGCGATGGACCACGACGGCTTCGGCTTCATTGAATGCCTCAGCGAATGCGTGGAATTTTATCCCGGCGCATTCGACTCCTCGAACCCGCGCAAAGGCGGCGCGTTCAATCTGGTGCCCGAAACCCACGACGTGACCGACGAAATTGCGGCGTACAAACTCGCCGATGAGCCGTTCCCCGGCAGGTTCGGCATCTTTTACAAAGTCGATCGTCCGACAAAAAACAAGCTCGAAGCAGGCATCAACGCGAAGGCGCAGGAAAAAGTCAAAGGACTGAAGCACTGGCAAATCCTGCAACAGAACTTCGACCGGATGAAATAAGTTACGATTTACGATTACGAGCCCTGCGGATTTGACGCCGGACCCGCAATTTTTTTGCTGGCGCGCAAATCGTAAATCGAAAATCGTAAATCCCGGTATGCCAATCTACGAATTTGCCTGTCCGAAGTGCCGGAGAATTTTCAACTTCCTGTCCAAAAGGCTGAACCCCGACCGACTGCCAAGCTGCCCCAGGTGCGGCAACAAAAAAATGGCCAAACAGATGAGCCGCTTCGCCATGACGAAAGGACTGAAGGAACCCGCCGCAAAGAGCGACGCCGCGGGCGACGAGCCGATGCCGGACATGGACGATCCGCGCGTGATGCGCGCCATGAGCGAGCTGGAACGCGACATGGAACATCTGGACGAGAACAACCCGAAGCACATGGCCCACATGATGAAGAAAATGAAAGACCTCATGCCTCCCGGAATGGTGCCGAAGGAACTGGACGTGGCCATCAAACGTCTCGAAGCCGGCGAAGACCCGGAGAAGATCGAGGAGGACATGGGCGACCTGCTCGGCGATTTCATGGGCGGTGAAGAAGGGGGGGCAGGCGGAGGCGGCTACACGCACGACAGCGGGTTGTACGACTATTAAACTCCAATTTCCAAGTTCCAAAATCCAAAGAAATCCCTCGACATCCATCGCATCACCGACACGCACGAGCACATCGGCATGATTTACTGGGCGCGGCCCAGGAACGGCGAAGCAACTCTTTCTGCCGATGAGCATCACGATATTCGCTGGTGTTCTTCGGCTGACCTCGACACACTCCAGCCACCGATGAGCCACGCCGTGAAATGGTATTGCCGCAAGGCCGTGGAAGAAGTCCAGACCGCGAAGTTCAGGGGCCGCGGTTGAGCGCCGGTTTCCCGGCGCCCCGAATGAATTCCAACCGGGTAAAAGCGGGCGTGTTTCTCCTCGAAGGGCTGAACTCCTTTTCGGTCACGCTCTACCTCTACTACCTCTACTTTTTTACGCAGGCGAAGTTCGGGTTTGCCAGCCAGAAGAACCTGGTCCTCGCCGCGACAATCGGATTCGTTTATATCTTCGCGTCGGTGTTTGGCGGACGTTTCGGTCAGCGGCAGGGATACTTCAGCGCGTTGCGGGTTGGCCTGTCGATTATGGCGGCGGCCCTGCTGGTCGGGTTGTTTGTTGAGAACGTCGCGGCTCACGTGATCGTTTTGCTGGTTTACACGTCGGGCACGTGCTTCACGTGGCCGGCGCTGGAGGCTTTGGTGAGCGAGAATGAACCGCCGTTGCAACTCCAACAGAGGATCGGCGTTTACAATCTGGTCTGGGCCGGGACCGGCGCAATCGCTTATTTCAGCGGCGGAGCGTTGATCGAACGATTCGGATCAAAGGTCATCTTCGCCGTCCCGCTCGCGGTCCATGTCTTTGAATGGGCGCTGGCGCATTGGCTGGAATCGCAGGCGCGTTCGAGCGCGCTTTCCGGTGGATCGCCGCGTTCCGGGCCGGTGGTCCTGGCGGAAATTCCGCTGAACCCGCGTCCGATCCAGCGTGTGAAAACATTCCTGCGAATGGCGTGGCTGGCCAATCCGCTGGCCTACATCGCCATCAACACCGTTATTCCAACGATTCCAGCGCTCGCGCGACGCCTGGAATTGTCGCCGAGACTGGCGGGTTTTTTCTGTTCGGCGTGGTTGTTTTTCCGGGCGATTGCGTTTCTGGTTCTTTGGCTCTGGCCCGGCTGGCATTATCGCTTTCGCTGGATGGGGGGCGCTTATCTCGCGATGCTCGCGTGTTTTGCGCTGATGCTGACGGGGTCCGATCTTCGGGTGCTCGCCGGCGCGCAAATCCTCTTCGGCGCGGCCGTGGGGCTGCCGTGGGCAACTTCATCGGTCCAGCCGTCGGCGCGGCAGCGTTGCATGTTTTCCCCGAACAGAGAAACAGCGGCACCTGGGCGGTCAGCGGGCTCCTCGCGGCGGGGTTGCCCGTTCTGTTGTGGCTGCGGTTTCGGCGCGGCAACCGGCGAACCTGCCGCGGATGAAACCCGCCTGGGCGGCGCCGTGAGGTCGCGGCCC
>QHPA01000428.1 GCA_003218935.1 Verrucomicrobiota bacterium | reverse complement strand
CCAAAGATCGGCGGGAAGGAATCGCTGCCAGTTGATCGCCGGGCAAGCTGAAACGATCCCGTCATAATCATTCGGGTAACGTTGCGCTTCCATCAATCCCTGGCGCCCACCCGTCGAGCCGCCCACGAAATAAGAATAGCGCGGGGCTTTGCCGTAGTATTCCTTCGTGAGCGCCTTGCCCACGACGGTCATTTCATGGATGCCGAGATAGGCGTTGTCCACGATCGACTGCCAGTTCAGGCGTCCGCTCGCGTCGAGCGCGAAGCTGCCGCTGCCGCCCTCGTGGCCGGTGTCGGTTGCGCCCGCGGCGTATCCCTGAGTCACCGGCCCACGCAGGTTGTTGGCGCTTCCACCTAAAAATCCGCCGCCGCCGGTTCCGCGAAATCGTCCGTTCCAGTTTGTCGCAGGCAGACCGATGAAGACCTTGACCCGATCGCCGGACGGCGGGTGCGTGACCGTGGCCGTAACGCGGCACGAACCGTCCGAGGAATCGATGGCGGCGGAATCAATCGTGGTGTTGGGAAGCGAAACCCTGGCCAGGCTCTCGCACGGGCACACGGGCGCGGCGTCAGGGAAGAGCGGTTTTGGCGGAGTCTCCGCGGCGCGAACGGAAGCGATCGTGACCGAGAACGCTATTACGAGGATGGCTGGCTTGATTCGCGCGTGACGATGCAAGACTTTGTTTTTCATGGCAGGCTTGTTTCCTAATAAACCTGAGAATTGCAATTCAACCAAGTAGTACAGATGGACGCAGATGAAAGACGGTTGCGAGTTTGGTGAACCGATTTCCATTGTGTTTGCTCGGTAGCACGCGCGCTTTACGGATTTTATCCGGGCACTATCTCCAAACCTTTGCTTTGCGATAGAATTCTTTGACGCGCGCCATTTCGTCCTCGAGTTCCAGCACGCCGATCGCGCGCGCCATTTCGCCGATCGTCATCTCGTGGTCGTTGGACCAGAAGATGCCGCAATCCTCGTCTTCGTAGTAATGGAAACCAACTTTGTCACCGTAAGCCTGCCGGAGCGCTTCTCCATTGCGCAGCTTTGAACTCCACGGAAGCAGGGCATAACTGAGGTCGAGTTCATGGACCAGGATGTTCTCTGGCGGCTTAATCTGCGCCGCGATCTTGCCCGTGGGTTCGAATATCGAAGCGTTATGCCGCCAGGTGCTGGAGACAATGTAACAACGATGCTCCCTCGCCCGGAAGGCGGGCTGAGAGGTCTGCGGCGATTGTGTGGGCCAGGCGATCAGTTCCGCCCCGCGGCGCCCCAGTTCGGTCCAGCCGTCGTCGAATTCCATATCGTAACAGATCTGGATCCCGAGTCTGCCGAAGTCGCAGTCGAAAACCGGCAGCGCGTCGCCGGGAGTGGCACCGCCCTCCATGGTTCCACGCTCGAGCGAGACGACCAGATGAATTTTGCGGTAGGTTCCCATTACTTCGCCCTTGCGTCCGATCAGGATCGCCGCATTCGAGCACAGTTTCTTTTCTTTCGAATCGAGCAAGTAGGTCGGAACCACGGTATAGCAACCGTCGGGCAGCACCGCGAGATCGAGACGGCGGCTGTATTTCGTTTTGGCTTGCGCGGCCATCTGGTCCACGATTCCGGCCAGTTGATCGAGGCGGTTGTGGAGGCCGGGATACTGCCCCCAAAATGATTGCATGGCTGTGCCGACGATCACCTTTCGGGGCGGGCGATTGGAGGTGGTTTTGACCTTCGCCGCCCGGCCTTCGGCGGGCAGCGGGGTGGCACCCAGGGCCGCCAAGCTGCTCATACTTGCCAAAAACGTTCTTCTGTTCATTTGCAGGTCTCCCCGATTCGTGCTGATGAACTCCCTTATGGCCTTACGGGGTCGCCTCGCCAAGAAAATTAAGAGTCGCAAGGGCAAACAGGGTCCCTCCCCGTTCGTTGACGGCCTGAATCCCGGGCAGTAGCTTCTTCTTGTGATTGACGTAGCCGAAATTCAGCCCGCAGGTGCGGACCGGTTCCCGGTTTGGAAACCGAGACCGCCCGCGAATGCGGACGCGTTGTCGCGCGAGATTCTCGCGCTCAAGCAAAAGCTGAATGCGGTCATCCTCGCCCACAATTATCAGGTGCCGGAAATCCAGGACGTGGCCGACTTCGTGGGCGATTCGCTCGGCCTGTCGCAGCAGGCTGCCAAAACAAACGCCGAGGTTATCGTCTTCTGCGGCGTGCATTTCATGGCCGAGACGGCGAAGATTTTGAACCCGCACAAAGTCGTCGTGCTGCCGGACAAGGATGCCGGTTGTTCGCTCGAAGAGAGTTGTCCGGCGGACAAGCTGCGCGCGTTTCAGGCGACGAACCCGAATTTCCACACCATTGCCTACATCAACTGCAGCGCGGACGTGAAAGCACTCACCGACGTAATTTGCACCAGCGGCAACGCGGTGAGGATCGTCAACGCTGCTCCGAAGGACCGCGATCTGTTGTTCGTGCCCGATGAAAACCTTGGCGCGTGGGTGATGGAGCAGACGGGCCGGCCGATGACGCTTTGGAAGGGCAATTGTTACGCGCACGTCGAATTCCGGCGCGATGCCGTCCTGCGCCTGCGCGAGCGGCACCCGGACGCGAAGATCGTCGTACACCCGGAAAGTTTGCGCGAGGTGCGCGACGCGGCGGACGCGGTGTGTTCGACGGAAAAGATGATTGATTACTGCCGGACGAATCCGGCACGGCGCTTCGTGGTTGTCACGGAGTCGGGCATCATTCATCGGTTGCACAAGGAATGTCCGGGAAAAGAGTTCTTCTGCGCGCCGGTGTTCGACGTGATGAAGATGCCAACGGACAACTGCCGGTGCAGCGAGTGCAAATACATGAAATTAAATACGCTCGAAAAACTGCGTGATTGCATGAAGAACCTGGCCCCGCGAATCGAATTGCCCGAGGAGGTCATTCGTCGGGCGCGTCTGCCGATTGAACGGATGTTGGAGATTTCGGCGAAGCCGTTGGAGAACGCGGGCTGAGCCGATACGACTTCGCCAGGAGCGGTCGGCTTTTGAGTGGCTTCCCCTCACCCGGGTTTGTAAATACGCGTTAGGGACGGCACACTGAAACGGTCTTCCCCCTTGGCACACAATTGGTTTGCACTTTTCCCAAGGAAATTCTTAAGGTGGAGCAAGCACGCAACTTGCTGAAAATCGCGGTAATGTCGTTGTCGAAAATGCCTTCAGCCCGGGCCGTCGCAATCCTTTCCATTTCATTCGCGGTCAGCGCATTGGCCCAGACCAATGGCGTCCTGCGGGAAGTGTACTACAACATCAGCGGCAACGCGGTCGCGAACCTGACGAGCGCACCGAAGTTTCCGGCGAGTCCCGACGAGGAGTTTATCGAAAGCGCCTTTGAAGCGCCCTCCAACTTCGCCGACAACTACGGCCAGCGGATGCGCGCACTGCTGGTTCCGCCGGTCACCGGCAACTACGTCTTTTGGATTTCCAGCGACGACAACTCCGCGCTTTACCTGAGCACGGACGAAGACCCGGCGCACAAAAGCCAGATTGCTTCAGTGGCTTCGTGGACCAACTCGCGCGAGTGGAACAATCAAGCCAGCCAGAAATCGGTGGCCAGGACGTTGACGAACGGTTTTCGTTATTACATCGAAGCGCTGCAAAAGGAAGGCGGCGGCGGCGACGACCTCGCGGTAACCTGGCAGATGCCGGGCGATCTCGCTCCGGCCAACGGGGCCGCGCCGATTCCCGGAACTTATCTCGTACCGTACGGCCTCGGACCGCCGGTCATCACGGTCCAACCAACCAACGTGGCGGTGGTCGAGGGCGACAGCGCCACGTTCACCGTTCGGCTCGCGCATTACCTCGGCGCGACGTTCCACTGGCAGCGCAACGGCGCAGACATTCCCGGCGCAACGAATTCATCCTGCTTTATTTCGCCCGTCGCGCTGGGCGACAGCGGCGGCGCGTTTAGCTGTTTCGTTGTCAACGCTTACGGCAGCACCAACAGTTCGTCGGCCACGCTAACGGTGAACCCGGATGTGACGCCGCCGACTCTGACCGCCGTGGGCAGCCTCGGCGATCCGCAGATTCTCACGGTGATTTTTTCGGAACCGGTCGAGGCGGCCAGCGCCACCAACACGGGCAGCTACGCCATCGACAATGGCGTGACGGTGTTGTCGGCAGCATTTGGCACGGACACGCGAACGATCATCCTCACGACGACACCGATGGCGCCGAAGACAATTTACACGCTTACGGTGAACAACGTCCGCGACCACGCCACCACGCCGAATGTCATTTTGCCGAACACGCAGCGGACATTCACGCTCGATTCGACGCCGCTGGACATCTCCTTCGTCCGTCCCGTGCCGGAGCCGATCGGGCCTTCGACGCGTCACGGGCCGGTGATCATTTCGGAAATCATGTATCACCCGACAAACCGCGCGGACGGGCTGAACCTTGAATTCATCGAGTTGTTCAACTCGAATCCTTACTTCGAGGAAATCAGCGGATTCAGGCTGACCGGCGAAGTTGATTTCACGTTTCCGTCGAACTCAGTGCTGGCGGCGCGCAGTTATCTGGTCATCGCTGCCGTGCCGACCGACATGCAAAGCGTTTACGGCATCGCGAACGTCATCGGCCCTTACACCAACAAGCTGTCGAACGGCTCCGGCACACTGCGCCTGCTCAATCGGCAGGGTGGAATCGTGTTTGAGGCGAACTATTCGAGCGACCCGCCGTGGCCCGCGGCAGCGGATGGAGCGGGCCATTCGCTGGTGCTGGCCCGGCCTTCGCTCGGCGAGCGCAACCCGATGGCGTGGGCCGCCAGCGATTGGATTGGCGGCTCGCCCGGAAAAGACAGCGGGTCGCCTGTGGATTTGTCCGGCTGCATCCTGACCGACGACCCGACGACGAACAGGTTTGTCGTTCCGACAAACACCGTCATCGAACCGCAAGGCTTCGTTTACTTCGACGAAACGCAAATGGGCTTCTCGCTGAACGCGGCGGGCGAAACGATTTATTTCAAGGACCCGAGCAACACGCGGGTTGTTGATGCCGTGCGGTTCGGTTCGCAGGAAAACGGCGTCGCGATGGGACGCTATCCCGATGGCGCGGCGGGCTTTTACCGGCTGCAGATGAAGACTCCGGGAACGAAAAACGCTCCTCAACGCGTCCCCTCCATCGCCATCAACGAAATCATGTATGATCCGGTCAGCGGCGACAGTGCGGACGAGTATGTCGAACTGTACAATCGCAGCAGCGGCGCCGTTGACGTGGGCGGGTGGAATTTCACCGATGGGATCAACTACACGATTCCGATCGGCACGCTGATTCCCGCCGATGGCTTCCTGGTCATAGCGAAGAACGCCGCGCGGCTGCTGGCGATTTATCCGAACCTCACGGGTGCAAATACGCTGGGTGATTTCACCGGCTCCTTGTCGCACGGCGGCGATCACGTGGCCCTGGCGATGCCCGACGAAATCGCCAGCACCAACGCAGCCGGGCTGAAAGTGACGAACACGATTCACATTGTCGTGGATGACGTGACTTACGGTACCGGCGGACGGTGGGGCAAATGGGCTCATGGCGGCGGGAGCAGCTTGGAGTTGATTGATGCGCGCAGCGACCGCCGCCTCGCGCCGAACTGGGCCGACAGCGATGAGACGAGCAAGAGCGGGTGGACAAACATCCAATTTACCGGTGTGCTCGACAACGGCAGCGGGCCGGCGGATTCGCTGCAAATCATCCTGCTCGGACCCGGCGAATGCCTGGTGGACAACGTCGAGGTGTTTGCCGCCGCCGGGCCGAATTTGATCTCCAATTCCGACTTCGAGTCCGGAACAACCGGCTGGTTCGCGCAAGGCAACCACGAGGATTCGGGCCTGGAAGCCGGCGCGGGCGTCGGCTTCAACAACAGCGCCCACTGCCTGCACGTGCGCGCTGTTGACCGCGGCGACACGGGCGCCAACCGCATCCGCACGGCGCTCACGTCTCCTTTGAACGGCGGTCAGACTGCCACCCTTCGCGCCAAGGTTCGCTGGCTCGCCGGCAATCCGGAAATCCTTTTGCGGCTGAAGGGCAACTGGCTTGAGGCGACCGGCAATATTCTGACCGCGCGCAACCTCGGCACGCCCGGCGCGCCAAACAGCCGCGCCAGGCCCAACGTGGGGCCCGCCATCACGGAGGTGAAGCATTCGCCGGTGTCGCCCGTCGTCAACCAGGCTGTGACGGTGGTCGCGCGCGTTCACGATCCCGACGGTCTGGCGACACTCCTGTTGAAATACCGCGTCGATCCCTCCACCAACATGAATGTCATCACGATGGCCAACAACGGCGCGGGGTTGTTCAGCGCCACCATTCCCGGACAGACCGCCGGCAAGATCGCCGCGTTTCACATTCAGGCTTCAGATAATTTCTCGCCCAGCGCCGCGACATTGTTTCCGAACGACGCGCCTGCGCGCGAATGTCTGGTGCGTTGGAACGATCCCGCGCAAGGCGGCAACTTCGGCACCTACCGTCTTTGGATGACGCAGGCAACGCTGAACCGCTGGTCGAACCGCGAGCACCTGAGCAACAAGCCACTCGACTGCACATTCGTGTATGGCAACTACCGCGTCATTTACAACATCGGCGGCGAGTATTCCGGCAGCCCGTACCACGCGCCGGGATTCAATTCGCCCATTGGCAACGTCTGTGATTATTTGCTTACGTTTCCCGACGACGATCCGTTGCTGGGCGAGACCGATGCAACGCTCCAATGGCCCGGCAATGGTGGCGGCGATAGTTCGTATCAGCGCGAGCAGACGGCCTATTGGATCGCGAACCAGATCGGGTTGCCTTACTGCTATCGACGGCACATTAACCTGTTTGTCAACGGCCTCCGTCGCGCGGAGATGTTCGAGGACGTGCAACAGCCCAACGGCGATCTGACCGACGAGTTTTACCCGGACGGCGCTAATGGCGATCTGCACAAGGTTCAATTGTGGTTCGAGTTCGACGATGCTGCGTCCACCTTCAGCCCTAACGGCGCTACGTTGCAAAAGTTTACGACCACCGGCGGCCAGAAGAAGCTGGCGCGTTATCGTTGGACGTTCGCCAAACGCGCCGTGCACGGGTCCGCCAGCAATTACGCCAACCTGTTCGTCCTGGTCGATGCGGCGAATTTCACCGGCTTGGGCGCGAATTATCGACGGCAGCTTGAGTCCGTTGTTGACGTGGACAACTGGCTGAAGACCTACGCCGTGGAGCACATCGTCGGCAACAACGACAGCTTTGCCTTCGGTGGCGGCCAGAATATGTATTCGTACAAACCGCTCGGCGACACCTGGAAGATGCTGATCTGGGACATCGACTTTGCTTTTGCCTCGCTCGGGCCCACGGGGGACGATATGTTTTCAGGCATCGCGAGAATCAACGGGCTCGACCTCGGCGAGCCGGCCTATCGCCGTCGTTACTGGCAAATCCTGCAAGACCTCGCGACCGGGCCGCTGGTCGCGACCAGGGTCAATCCGCTCCTGAACGCGAAGTATAGCGCGATGTTAGCGAACGGAAGCAAGATCGACAGTCCTTCTTCGATCCAAACCTACCTCAGCCAGCGGCGCAGTTACCTGCTCGGACTGATAACCACCAACGTTCCAGCCAATTTCGCAATCACCCTGAATGGCGGCGGCGACTTCGACACGAACCGCAATCTCATCACCCTGACGGGCACGGCGTCAATCGACGTCCGCAGCGTCACGATCAATGGCGCGGTTTACCCTCTGACGTGGACTTCCGTCTCGAACTGGACCGCGCAGGTGGCGCTGTCCGGCGGCGTCAATGCGCTGACGGTTCAAGGCTTCGACGCTCAGGGAAATCCGGTTAATGGCTCGGGCGCGACGATCAACGTGAATTACACCGGCGCAGTCGAATTGCCGGAGGACAAACTCGTCATCAACGAAATCATGTACCGCCCGGCCGTGACGAACGCGGCGTTTGTGGAAATCTACAATGCTTCGATGGCCAATGCGTTCGACCTCTCCGCCTGGCAGTTGAGTGGCTTGGGTTTCACTTTTCCGGGCGGCACGGTGATTTCACCTGGCGGATTTCTGGTCGTGGCGGAGGACAAGACCGCTTTCGCTTCGACCTACGGCAGAACGAATGCGTTGGCGGGCGAGTACAGCGGCAAATTGCAGAACAACGGCGAGACGCTGCGTTTGATCAAACCTGGCGCTACACCGGACCAGGACTTGATTGCGGACGAGGTGCGTTACGACAGCGAGCCGCCCTGGCCCGCCGCGGCCAACGGCACCGGTGCTTCGCTGCAGTTGATTGATCCAACCCAGGACAACAACCGCGTCGCGAATTGGGGAGCCGTAAGCACGAACGCCCCGGGGACCATGAAACGCGCCACGCCGGGCGCAGTGAACTCGGTGTTCGCTACGATGCCCGCAT
>QHPA01000427.1 GCA_003218935.1 Verrucomicrobiota bacterium | reverse complement strand
AGCTGCGGATAAAAAAACAGCCGCGGATAGCGATAGACGGCATTCGACAACCAGCGCAGCACGCGAACGGCAAGCGAATCGGTCGTCGGGTTCATGGGTGCTTGGAATTGCCGATGATTTCATCAGCCGGCGCCGCTCGAAGACCCGGCGTTCGTATACACTTCCTTCACGTCGTCATGCTCCTCCAGTGTCTCGATCAGCCTGTTGACGGTTGACGCGTCGTGCTCGCTGACCGGCGCCGTCACCGCCGGCAGCCAGGTCACTTCCGCCGCCGCGCACTTGATGCCTTTGGTTTCAATTTGCCGGTGCACCTCCTCCAGGTTCGCGGGAGCAGTAACGATTTCGTATCCTTCCGGCTCCGCTCTGAAATCCTCCGCGCCGGCTTCCAGCGCCAGTTCCATCAGCCGGTCTTCGTCAGCTGCTTCGCGCGAGACGATAATCAGGCCTTTACGCTGGAACAACCGGCTCACGGAACCCGACGCCGCAATGCTGCCGCCGTTTTTGGCGAGCAAACTCCTGATCTCCGCCGCGGTGCGATTCCGATTGTCCGTGCTCAATTCCACCAGCATCGCGACGCCATGTGGCCCATAAATCTCATAAGTCAGGTCCTCAAAATTCGCCGTTTCACCGTCGCCGGCCCCTTTCCTGATCGCCCGCTCGATGTTGTCCGACGGCATGTTCGCCGTGCGGCACTTGAGCAGCACCATGCGCAGGCGCGGGTTCATGTCGGGGTCAGCGCCGCCCAGTTTGGCGGCAACGCTGAGCTCGCGCGACAGTTTGGCGAAGATGCGCGCCCGCTTGGCGTCAATGGCCCCTTTGAAATGCTTGACCTTCGCCCATTTGCTGTGTCCCGCCATTTTTTCCAATTGTTAAAGCGTTACGTCGCGTGGCACGCCTCACGTCGTGACGTTTTAACGATTCAACGTTTCAACGCGCCTGTTCGACAAACACCGCCGTCCCATAACACAATACTTCAGTGATCCCCGCCGCAATCTCCGCCGCGTCATAACGAACCCCGATGACCGCGTTGGCGCCGAGTTCTCCCGCATGGGTCAGCATCTCGCGAAACGCGTCGTCGCGGGCCTGTTCGCACAGGTTCGTGTAAAGCGTGATGTTGCCGCCGAACAGACTTTGAATCCCCGCGCCGATGTTCCCGACGATCGACCGCGACCGCACGATAATGCCGCGCACCACGCCGAACGATTTGGTGATGCGATAACCGGGCAAATCAAATGCGGTGGTGGTCAAGGGATGCGTTTGGCTCATAAATCGTGAGCGGATTGAACACCAAAGCATCGATGAGCAGAAGCGGAATCTTTTTTGAAGGGTGAAACCATTCGGCCCGCACGAATACGCCTGGCAGGCGTGCTCGTAATTCGCTGGACGGATTTTCGGCGCGGCAGCGTTACGCAAACAAATCCAGGATCGGCTTCCCTTCGCCGTCGCGCGTCACGTAAAACGGGCGTTTCTCGATTTCGTAGGATAATCGCGGAGAAATGCCCATCGCCCGCAACAGGGAGGCGTGCAGGTCCTCGATCACGACGCGCTTTTCAATCGTTTTGAATGGGCGCTCGTCCGCTGTCAGGCCGTGCAGATAGCCCTTCTTGATTCCACCCCCGAAAAGCAGCACGCAGCCGGCGTCGGTGAAATGCCGGTGCATGCCGTAGTTTTTCTCGTCGTTGACCACGTCCGGCACTTCGACCTGGTCTTTGACCTTCTTGTCCGGTTTGCCTTCGATCAGCGCATCGCGGCTGAATTCACTGGCCAGCACGATCAACGTCCGGTTCAACAAACCGCGCTCCTCCAGATCGAGGACGAGTCGGGCCACCGGCGCGTCAATCGATTTCTTCATGTTCGCCATCTTCTCGTGGCCGTGCTCGTGCGTGTCCCAGTTGAGGAACGGGATGTATTCGGTCGTCACCTCGATGTAGCGCGCGCCGACCTCGGCCAGCCGTCGCGCCAGCAGGCAACCGAGTCCAAACCGGCCAATCGTCGCCGCTTCATAACTCCCCGAACGATCGATCGCGGCGTCGAAACGTTTACCCGCGTCGTAACCCGGCCAATAGTTCCGGATGTTGTCCGCCGGCTCTAACGTCAGGTCGAACGCTTTCGCAGCCGGCGAACTGAGCAGCCGATGTGCGTTGTCGAGCGAACGGAGCAGCGACTCTTTTTGATAGTCGCTGCCGAACTCACCCACCGGACTCTGCGCGAGTAACTTCTCGTAAAACTTGTTCCGGTCCTCGAAACGGGACGGACTCATTCCCGCCGGCGGCCGCGCCGCATCGGCGGCCTGTTCGGGATACGGAATGTTGAACGGGCCGTATTCGCTCCCCAGGAATCCCGCGGTCGTGAACGCTTTTAGT
>QHPA01000426.1 GCA_003218935.1 Verrucomicrobiota bacterium | reverse complement strand
CCCCCCGCTCCCTCTCCCTGCGAGGCACGAGCGGGGAGAGGGCCGGGGAGAGGGGCACCTTCCATCGAATTGGCGCGGCTAATTGGAATCCCCTCTCCCTTGCCCTCTCCCCACTCCTCCGTCGTGGGGAGAGGGAATCGACCAGCGGCATGGTGGTGGTGTCAAGCTGCGCCCTTCGACAGATGACCACTCGTTTGTCGTGGAGGGAAACCAGCGCTTCATTCAAATTGAGATTTCGCGCTGCGGATTTCCGCCTGCCTCAGCCCTCTCCATGCAATTGAAGCAACCGCGAAATACGCAAACCACGCGAAAACACTGCGGAAACGGGGCCACTTTCCTTTCTCGTTGTTGCTCACTTTTTGGTGAACGCAACTGCGCCGCTACCTTTTCACGCTTTCGCCTTGCTCTTCTTCAGTGTATTTCGCGTGTTTGGCGGTTTGAACTGCATTGTTAGTCTCCGCGCCCGATCAACTGCGGTCGCTTGGTCGGTCCAAAGACCACGTTGGCTTCCGAGTCCAACGTGATCTGGTCGCCAGCGAATGTCAGTGTGAATGTCGTGTGGAAGGGCGTTTCGTAGGCGCACAGCTTGATTACGCAGGTGTCGTCAGCCGGCCACGCGAACGTGCCCGCGGTCGGTTCGTCGGCAAATTGCGCCAGCCGACCGCCCAGGAGCGGTGCCCGCGCTTTCTTCCATTCGCGATAGCCGCAGGGGATAGTGACTTCCTTACCGTCCATCCGGGCCGTGAGCGTCAGCGTCTTGCCGGAATCTGACGTCGAGAGCGCGACGCTTTCGATCTTTCGGTCGTTGTCGGGGAAAGCGAATTTGCGGTTCAGGATTTTGCTGGCCATAGGAGACGTTTCTGAGCCCTGGGCGGGGCGAAGTTCGAGATGCGAGAGTTTTTCTGTCAGTTGCTTGCTGGCGGCGGTATCGGCCTTCAGCTTCAGTTTCCTCGGTTGCATCGCGGGCAGGAGTTTGTCCCAAATCACGTTCAGCACAGCCTGCATATCTTTGACGCCGCTGGTGATCGCCACCACCGTGTCCTGCTCCGGCATGACCACGCAGAACTGCCCAAAGGCGCCGTCGCCGCGATAAGCGTTGTGACGGCAGCGCCAGAATTGAAAACCGTAACCCTGATTCCAGTCGCTCTCAGGATTGCTCCCGTTGGACGTTTGTTTCGAAGTAGCCATCGCGACCCAATAGGCCGGGAGCAGTTGCTTGCCGTTCCAACTCCCGCGTTGCAGGTAGAACTGTCCGAACTTCGCAATGTCCTCAGTGCGCACACGCAGCCCGTAACCGCCCAGCGAAATGCCCTGAAAGTTCGTATCCCAGACCGGATGTTCGATGCCCAGCGGCGCGAACAGGCGCGGCCGGAGAAAATCGAGCACGGTCTGGCCGGTGACCTTCTGGACGATTGCCGACTGCATGAACGTGCCGGCGGTGTTGTACTTGAAGTGGGTGCCAGGCATATGCGGCACCGCCTGGGCCAGAAACGACTTCGCAGAGACAGCATCCGGTGCGGTAGGCGGCTCGTCCTGATGACCGGTGGACATGGTCAGCAAATCTCGCACGCGCATCTGCTTCAGATTGTTGCCCGGATCCGTCGGCGCGTCGTCTGGAAAGAATTTCAAAACCTCGTCGTCGATGCTCAACTTGCCCTCGGCGACCGCGAAGCCCACGGCGGTGGACGTGAAACTCTTGCTCAATGAGTAGAGCACGTGATTGTGTCCGGCGTCGTAAGGAGTCCACCAGCCTTCGGCGATGACGTGACCGTGGCGCACGACAATCAAGCTGTGCATGCCGTCGATCTGTTGATCCAGGGAGCTCACAAACGCCAACAGTGCGGTGGAGGAAACGTCCTGCGCTTCTGGGGCACTGCGAGGCAACGAGACGTCCGCTCGAGCCGCGCTCACCACTACAGTCAGGACAAGAAAGCAGATTCGGACCAAGGTTTTCATAGGAAGTTCTGGTGTTTGTTACCTGCGGACAAGCGGACTGTCACGAACGGAATGCCGCACTTCGGAGAATAACCGCAGAATACGCCGAATACGCGAACTGATTTTGAAAGGAACGTGCTTTCGCGTGGCCCGCCTGTTTAGCGGGTTGATCTTTTGGGTTTTGAACCCATCTCATAAATGGGGAATGGGCGCGCTGGCAGTTACTCGCAGATTTCCAAAGCGCGCTTTCACCGGTAACCTCGGCGCGGCATGACGGGCGTTGTAGAGATTTTTGTGGGATTGTTGCTTGCCGTGGCAGTGCTGGCGCTGTTGGCCCGCAAACTTCACATCCCGTATCCCATCCTGTTCGTGATCGGCGGATTGTTGCTCGGTTTGATTCCCAAATTGCCGAAAGTCCGGCTCGATCCGGAACTGGTTTTTCTTTTTTTCCTGCCACCACTCCTGTTTCCGGCGGCGCTGTTCACTTCGTGGCGCGATTTCCGAGCCAACCTTCGTCCCATCTCGAGGCGATATCGTCGTCCATGTGGCTGTACATTCCTCAAGAGGTTTCACTGGTTGGTTGACGGACAGTATCATTTGTACAGAATGACTCGGCGAACAAGGTCAGAGGTTCCTGTCGCGTTCAGAGCGAATTCTGACCGACCATACAAAGAAAAATGAAAACGATCCCGGTCCTCTTGGTGATGCTATTAGGTCTTGATCTTCCACTACACAGTCAGATCGGTCTTAACGCCGGGGATGCTTATACCTATGAATTCACGACACTCCCCCGAAGCGGGACCGCGTTTTCTCCACCTCGGGGCTGTTTCGGCTTTGATATGTCGATTCCTGCAGGAGCTCAGGTTCGCTATGAGGCTTTCGAAAACAGCGTTGCCGACGTGCCGTGGCTTTCCGGGGAAACGACGGACGCTCGCCAAAGCCTTTTTACTTGCGGCGGGCAGGTATGGCGGGATTTGCAAGGCGTCGTACGTTTCACCATGGTTTCCGGCTCGGCTCAACTGAACTCCATCCAGTTCGAAGTGCTGGTTAATTTCGACGCCATGTATTCCACAAGTGTGATCCCGTCCGTCCCTGAACCGAGTGTTCTTGGCCTCGTTGGGGCGGGCTTCATGGCAAGCAGAGTTTTTAGATTGCTACGCCGTCATCGCTGAAACTACGAATGCTCGGAATGATTTTGAAAGAAGCGTGTTCTTGTGTGGTTCGCGTTTTAGCGGTTTGATCTGCTGGGTTTAAGGTTACCTGTCTCGCTCGGTCGGCCAAAGGCAACGCGCTGGCTTCCGCCGTTGCTCACGGATTATGGGCGTTCGATTCCTTGACCCGTTTCCCCACGAGTTCTTCCTGATGGATTCGGCCACGGTGCGGGTGAACTTGATTTCGTCGCCAGCGACCTTGCCCTCGTAATCAACGCGGAGCTGCTGGTCCGGGAACTTCTGCC
>QHPA01000425.1 GCA_003218935.1 Verrucomicrobiota bacterium | reverse complement strand
ATCGGCCACTACCTCGCCGATTTGTTTCCGGGCACAAATATTCTTGGTTACTGGCATTTCCGCGTCACGCGCAACAGCGAGTTGTACATCGACGAAGAAGACGCCGACAACTTGCTCAAGGCGGTTGAGGACGAACTGCACAATCGCCGCAAGGGCGCGGCGGTCCGGCTTGAACTGGAAAGAGATTGCCCGCCTGAGATCCGTGCCGCGCTGCTCGGCACGCTGCATCTGACAGAAGACGACTTGTACGTCATCGACGGCCCGCTGAACCCCTCGCGCCTGATGGAAATTTACGAAGGCGACCATTCGCCGGAGCTGCGCGACCCGCCTTTCGTCGCGCCGGTCGCCCACACGCTGCGGGACCAAACAGACTTGTTTGCGGTCATTCGCGAACGCGACATTCTGCTGCATCATCCGTATGAAAATTTCAGCGGCGTAGTGGAGTTTCTGGAGCACGCTGCCGCGGACACCAGGGTGCTTGCGATCAAACAGACGCTCTACCGCACAGGCGGCGATCCGCGCATCGTCGGGGCGCTGATGAACGCCGTGCGCAACGGCAAGCAGGTCACCGCGGTCGTGGAATTGCGCGCCCGGTTCGACGAGGCAAACAACATTCAATGGGCGCGCCGGCTGGAGGAAGCGGGTGTCCACGTCGTTTATGGCCTGGTCGGTTACAAAATCCACGCGAAGCTGTTGCTCGTCGTGCGCAAGGACGACGATTGCATCCGCCGCTACGTGCATCTCGGCACGGGCAACTACAATCCCAACACGGCGCGGCTATACACGGACCTCAGCCTGCTGACCTGCCGCACCGACTTTGGAGAGGACGCGACCAACCTGTTCAACCTGCTGACGGGCATTTGCCAGTTTCAAGGGACGCGCCGGCTGCTGGTTGCGCCCTTTGAACTCCGCGAGCGCGTGCTGGCGCTGATCCGCCGCGAAACAGAGCACGCGCAGCAGGGTTTGCCCGCGCGCATCGTCGCCAAAACGAACGCGCTGGTGGACCGCGAAATAATCCAGGCGCTTTATCTCGCCTCGCAGGCGGGCGTGAAGATCGACCTCATCGTGCGTGGGATTTGCTGCCTGCGACCGGGATTGGCCGGCGTCAGTGAAAACATCACGGTGCGCAGCATTGTGGACCGGTTCCTGGAACACAGCCGGATTTATTACTTCGAGAACGCGTGCCAGCCGGAGGCGTTCTTAGGCAGCGCCGACTGGATGCCGCGCAATTTCCTCCGCCGCATCGAAGTACTTTTCCCCATCGAAGACGGCATTTTGCGGGAGCGGGTGAAGCGGGAACTGCTGGACATCCCACTGGCGGACAACGTCAAAGCCCGTTTGCTCCAGTCGGACAGTTCGCATCAACGGCCGTCCGTGAAACGCGGCACGCCCCTGCGCCGCAGTCAAACCGATTTTATCGAGCTTGCCCGGAGCAATCATGCCAACAGCGCGAAAGCGGCGAAGGAGAAGCGGTCCGCGCGGTCGAAATACTCGCGGGTAAAATTGGCCGGGAGCCCGTTCGGCAAGTGAACCATCGCTGCGCGCTTCCCACTTTTCCCACTTTCCGCTCTAATTCGCCCATGCTTGAAACGCAGTTGGTGCCGGCCCGGGAGAAACATTCCCGCCGCCTCATGATCGTGTTGCACGGACTGGGCGACAGCATGGAAGGGTATCGCTGGCTGCCGCCGGCGTTGGGTTTGTCCTGGCTGAATTATCTGCTGGTCAACGCGCCCGATCCGTACTTCGGCGGTTATGCGTGGTATGACTTTTCCGGCGACGCAGGAACGGGCGTGGAGCGCAGCCGCGCGCTGCTGTTCGAGCTGCTGGACGAGCAGCGCAAACGAGGGTGGCCTGCGGAACAAACAATCCTGTTCGGCTTTTCACAAGGATGTTTGATGACGATCGAGGTCGGCCTGCGTTACCCGCACCTCCTCGCCGGGCTGGTCGGCATCAGCGGCTACGTGCATGAGCCGGAGAGGTTGGTCCGGGAACTGTCGCCGGTGGCGTTGCAACAGCGCTTTCTCATCACGCACGGCACGGACGATCCGCTCATCCCATTCGCGGCCGTGCGGGAACAGATCAACCTCCTGAAAGCGGAACGAATCCACATCGAATGGCACGCATTTGTCAAAGCCCACACGATCGCTGGCGACGCGGAGCTGACTGTCATCCGGGATTTCGTCCGCGCGCGATACGGATGTTGATTTCTCGCCTCGAAAAACTCCGGCAGTGTCTTGATTTGGTTGTAGCGGCGGTCTGTGACCGCCGAAAACGCCGCTCCCGGAGCGCGCTACAGTTTAGATTTTGAAATTAAGACACTGCCAAAACTGCGGCCGGATTGACTTTTGTCGTTTGTTCTGGTCTAATGGCGGCATTGGTTGGCTCAGGAGCGATAACATCACCTTGGAAGTCCTGAACACAATGCGCATGAGAAGTCTCCGGCCGGCCGGGGCGCTGGCTCTGATCCTTCAGATTTACCTGGCCGGGCCGGTCACTTGGGCTGCGCCCGTTGTCAGCAGTTTTTCCCCCGCCATAGGCAGGCCCGGCACGCAGGTCGTCATCAACGGGTCGGGCTTTTCAACGGCGACACAGTTGAAGTTCGACATGGCGATCGCGGATTTCAACGTCGCCTCGGACACTCGAATGTCAGCAACGGTGCCGGTGGACGCGACGAGCGGACAAATCCGCGTGGTGAATCCGACCGGCACCGGCGTCAGCAGCGGCAATTTTCTGGTCGCGCCGCGCATTTCCGGTTTTTCGCCCCTGCGCAGCGCGACGAACACCGGGGTGACCATCGATGGGTTCAACTTCGTCGGCGCGACCAACGTGCTGTTCAACAACAAGCCCGCGACGTTTGCGGTCACCGCAGTGACCCAAATCCAGGCGACGGTGCCGAGCGGCGCGACCAACGGCCCGATCACGGTTCAAACAACAGCCGGGAGCGCGACCACGACCAACGACTTCATCGTAATTGGCCCGGCACCGATCATTGATGATTTCTCGCCCGGCGTGGGCGCGCCAGGAGTGAGTGTCATCATCAGCGGCGTCAACTTCAGCGGTCCTGTGACAGTAAAATTCAACGGTGTGACCGATCCCATGGCCGCGGTGACTGCGCCGACGCAAATCAGCGCGCAGGTGCCCGCCGCCGCCACCACCGGCAGGATTTCAGTGACGACCCCGGCCGGCACCGCGACGAGCTCAAACACCTTCTTCGTGACGAAAGCGCCGGTGATTACCGATTTCTTCCCCGGTCGCGGCCAAACGAACTATACCCAGGTCACGATCGAAGGGATCAACTTCAACATTGCGCCGGTTTCCGGCGTCGGGTTTAACGGCAAGGGTGTGACCGGCATCTCGACCCCGGCAGCCAATCAAATTGTTGTTACCGTTCCCAACGCAGCCACCACCGGACGCATCACGGTCACCAACAGTTTCGGCGTCGGCACGAGCAGCAACGATTTTGTCATCACTCGTGCCCCGATCATCGATTGGTTTGACCCCGTCGTGGGACCGCCTGGCACGCCGGTGACGATCTCCGGCGTGAACCTGAGCAATGGCCCGACGGTTTTAAAATTTAACGGCGTGAAC
>QHPA01000424.1 GCA_003218935.1 Verrucomicrobiota bacterium | reverse complement strand
CAAACGACCCACCGGCACGACCCATACGCTGAGCGGCGTTGCTTACGGCAACGGCAGATTCGTCACGGTCGGAAATGCCGGCACAATATTTGCCTCGGACGATGGGACCAACTGGACGAGCGTTAATTCAGGATTCCAAAACATCCTCAATGGCGTGACGTACGGGAACGGCACCTTTGTGGCTGTGGGAAGCGCATCTGGATCGACGGGATTCTCAACAATCTTAACGTCCGGCGATGGTTATGCCTGGTCCGAGCGCGCACCCGGATCGGTTCAGGCTCTTCGGGGCGCCGTTTATGGGAATGGCAGCTTTTTGGTTGTCGGCGACCAGAGCACCATCCTGCAGTCGGCAGGTGCCACGGACTTCCGTTTGACAGCGAACGGCTTCGGCACGACGGGCTTCCAACTGACCGTTGTCGGGGCGCCGGGCAGCCGCTACCGGCTTCAAGCTTTGACTTATTTCAATCCGAGCAACTGGGTCGACTTGATCACGATCACCAACCCCCAATCAGCGATTTCCCTGACCGACACGACAGCCACAATGTTCCCACAGCGGTTTTATCGGTTGGTATCGCCGTGATGGAACAGTGCCGGATGGTGCAGCCAAAAAGTTGAGCCGGGCACGGTGCCTGAGGAGTGAACCTCCTCCGAAGCAGCACTGAGACCGACCAGCAACGTGGACGCCAACGCACGGAACGACCGTTGCGAATTCGATGAGCCGCTTCCAGTCCTTGGCTCTACCTGCATCCCTGCCTATGGATCTGGAGGCACAATCGCTTGTAAATCAAAGACGTTTTGCCTTCGAAACCCGAATCCGTGCCGACAAAAATCCATAGAGTGCCACTCGGGTCGGACCGGGCGATGAGCGGCGCTGGGGTTTCCAATTCCTTTAGCTCATATTGCTCGTTGTGGCAATCCGTGATGCTCGTCGCGATATTCCCGATAACCAACGCATCGGCACCGCCAATCGATTGCCGGCCGATGTCAACATTCATCCTGACCGTGCCGTCGTCTTCAATGACAGGCGATGGTTCTTCCGACACCGCGCCAAACTTCACATAAACGTTTTCGCCCGGGTCTCCCCCAGCTCCAATACAGCCGGTAGGCGCCTTTGACCAGAGCTCGACCCATGCTTCGACCTCGTAAATGGTGGAAGGTTCGAGGCTGCAAATGGGGTGCTTGATGAACATGAACAAGTCGTCGCTGTGATTATTTCCGGAGATGAAAAGTCCCTGATTCAAGTTGGTGCATTCGTTGACATACGCCCAAACCAACTCGTAAAGAGACTCCTGGTCCGCAAGATAGTCCGCAAATCCGGCCTGCCATCCAGCGCACGGGCGACGAAGGTCAAAGTCAAAGTATTCGAATGGGTTGTGATGATGGTTCTTCCCTATCGCCCAATAGGTGCTATGAACAAAGATGAACCAGAGCAGAACATTTCGTCGCCACATAGGTCAGGAATTTAGCGCAGCGACTGCTGAAAGGAAATGCCTTTTCCTGCCCGGAGGGTAGGTGTTTCCCTAGGTTTGCTGTCGTCGGCGCCGTAAAAGGCGGGCCGGGCCTGCGACAAATCCGGGGTCAGCTGAGAAGCATTGGAAGTGTCAGGAAGCCCTGATTCGTCTGGAATCGCTTCACCCGTTCAACACTTGCCCCAGCGCCGCATGACTTCGAGCGTTTTCTCCACGCTGACGAGCGGCGGGTAGGCGTCACTTTCGTATTCGATGATGTACCAACTCCACGCCGGCGGTCGTAAGTTTTGAAAGTCATCTTTCGTGCAGCAGGCTTTCCGGCAAAGCTATCAATTCGGCTTTGTTCCCGTCCGGCAGCCACGCGACGCGGCCATCGGTCAGGATGCGACGCACCACCCCTTTGCGTGAGCCTTTCAAGGTTCGGACACGGTCGCCGGGCCGAAAATCGGCGGCTTCACTGAGCGCCTCGATGCCTCCCGTCATCGAATCACGGTCGAGCACGCCAGCGACGTAGTGGGCCGCGAGCGAGGCGGCATCGTGGCGGCGTGCCAGGGGCAGGTCCGCGAAGAGCACGTCAACCAGTCTGCGGGCGATTTCGGCGAAGGTGTTGCCGTTGAAGAAAAGAAACGGCGCGGCGCGATGACAGCGAAAAAGGAAGTCGAGTGTTTCGAGAAGGGTCAGCGTTTGGTGACGCGTTTCTTCCCATTCGTCCCGGACCTTCTGATGAGTTTCCTGATTATGGCCGTGCTGAGAGCGTCCTCTTTCGCACGCTCCGCGGTTGAAGCTGACGACAAACTCCCAACTCCAGTTTTGGATAAACGCGGCTCGGGCTTGTAGCGGTGAGTGTTCATCACCACGCCCTCTAGAATCATCGCCGGAGTGAGCTTTGCGAGCAGATCGGTTCGCAGCTTCATCGGGCATAATGTAGCCTTAACCCGAGCATTTCGGCAAGCCGCAAGGTAAACATGCTTTTAGGCGTGCGACATCAGGAATCAAGCGCAGGGACGCCACGCTGAGGCCTCTCGTCGAGGGCGACGCTTTGCTACCGTCGAAAGCGTCGCTTTCGTATTCGATGATGTACCACTCCACCCCGGCGGTGGTCTCGCAAATATGGAAAATCTCTTTCCAAGGATGTTCGTCGTCGCCGATCAGCGCTTTGGGTTTGGTTTTCGAGTAGGGCTTCACATGGACGCTGGCGACGCGGCCCGGAAACTTCTTGAGATAAACGACGGGATCGCCTCCCACTGCCGCACCGTTGCCGGTGTCGAACTGAATCACGACTTCCTTCTTCGCCCGGTTGAAAAACGTGTCCCAGGGCACCTCGCCGTCTATGGGCGTGAATTCTATGTTGTGGTTATGGTAACCGACGCGCATCCCATGTGGCTTCACCTTGTCCGCCAGTTCGCTGAAGACATCGGCGGCCTCCAGCCAGCCCTGATGGGTCTTGGTGTATTTCTCCGGCAGACTCGGCACGATAAGGAACTTGTTGCCGAGGGTTTGGTTGAACTCGACGGTCTTCGGGAGGTTCTCGCCGAGCAAGGTGTCGAGGCCGATGTGCGTGCCGCAACATCTAAGGCCGACGTCGTCGAGCAGCTTGCGCAGGGCCTTTGCATCGCGTCCGCAATAGCCGGCGAACTCGACGGCCTTGTAGCCCATCTTGGCCACGGCAGCGACGGTGCCGTCCAGGTCCTTCGCGCACTCGTTGCGAACCGAATAGAGCTGAAGGCCGAACGGAATTCTGTTCCCGCCGTATTCTCCTGCGGCTAAAAGATTGTCCGACGTCGTGGCCGCGAGAGCGGCCGTGGCGCTGGTTTTGAGGAATTCTCGTCTGGAGATGGATTGGGTTTTCATAGTTGTCGGAATTACCAGATTCGCCTCCGTCCAGGAAGAGAATTTCCGGCGCTTTCGCGCGCATTGAGACCATGAACCACCCCTCACCCGCCCTTCGGGCACCCTCTCCCCCCCTCGGAGGGGGAGAGGGACGGGGTGAGGGGGCGGTTCATGGGAAAGATGTCCGCGAAATGAAAATTCGCGCGTTTGAAACCCCGAACCGAGGGAAAACATCGAACGTCCAACATCCAACACCGAACCCTGAAGTGAGGGAGGATTCGCGCTGCTATTCGATGCTCGGCGTTGGATGTTCGATGTTGAATGTTCCTCCGGGTTCGTGGGCAGAGTGTAAATGCCTTAGGTGCTCCACCGATCGAAGTCATCGGTGGACACTGGCTTACGCCGTGGCGATCACAGCGGATGCCTTGCAAATATTGTTGGGGCCGTTGGGCTGGGCGTTCGCCGATGAAATCATTGACGTCGCCGCGATGTTCCTTACCTGGCGGGTGATTGGTTTCCATCCTCTGCTCCTGCCCACGTTTGCCCTCGAATTCATTCCCCTCGTTGACATGCTGCCCACCTGGACCGCTTGCGTCGCGCTGGTGGTTTCACTTCGCAAGAAGCAACAGACCGCCGGATCGCAGAACCAGGGACCGGTGATCGATGTTTGATTGCTTAAGGCAGGACGCACTTCGGATATATGTATTCAGCGCGCCGGAGACGCCACGGCTCGGTGAGGACACCGGGCCCTATCATCGCAGCTTCAATTTCCTGGTGAGAATACGCTCACAACTTTGGCGAACCGTTCCAAATCGTCGTATCTGTTCTGCCACGTGGTGAACATCGCGCCGGTTATCCCCTTGACACCTTTGGCTGATTCAAGCCAGGCGCGGATCTGGTCCGGACCGGCGTCGTAATAACCGGCGATGAGTTGACGATTGCCCCGGTCGGCGAACCATTTCAAGCTGTCGCTCCGCTTGTCGAAGTTCCAATTGACAATGGTGACTTCTTTATCGAGTCCCACCCATGAACCAGAGAGGTCGCCGTGGACGAGGTAATAGTCTTTGTGCGCATTGTGCTGCGGGTCGAACATGTCGCTCCAGACATAGAGTCGCACCGCCGGTCCCGCGACGGCGGGATCGCGCAGGATTTGGATGCAGGTCTTCACGTTGTCCGCGAGGAGGGCGCCGGCGTCCAGATGGCGGCGCTGGCAGGCGTCGCACCAGTTCCACACGCGGATTTCGTCGTGTGACATCAGGTAGCCTTTGGCTCCCCAGGCGGCATGCATTCGTTTGGCCTGGTCGCGGAGCAATTCGACTGTCTTCGGCTCGGAGGGACACATCACGGCCTGGTCGTCGTAAACAGTCACGGCGTGGTAGTACGAGACGCGCAAGCGTGTGCCGTTCGGAAGCGAAGTTTTGATGATCGGCGGCTCGTGATAGATGTCGTAGGAACCTTTCCACAATCGGTTGCCCATGTGTGGATCATCGACTCTCTCGAAGTCACGGCCTTCGATAAGCTCTTTGCCACCGGTGGTGTGGACCGACAAAGGCGCGCCTTCGCGACGAACCAGATTCAGCAGCCCCACTTCTTCCAGCTTCGCGTCGTCGAACCAAAGCGATCCGGTGCCGCCGCCCCAACAGCCGAGATAAAGATTGGCATCGGCGTTCTCGAGCGAGTTGAAAACCACGTGGTGCGTGGTCCAATCCTGAGTCGGTTTCACGCCAAGATAGTTGTGGTTCAGCGCGCGGTTGCCGGCCAGCAGCTTCACCTCCGGCGGCCCATGGAAGTCCTGCGTCCGGACGCGGACCGAAAAATGGTATTGGCGAAACGGTGTGAGTCTGAGCTTTTGCACTACGCGGGCATTCTGACCTTTCGGATCGCGGATAAGCGCGGCGCCGCCGTCCGGCTGGACGATGTCGTCCTTCCAGTCCCACTGCTTCAAATCGGAAAAGTCGCCTCCCTTGATCCTGACAGCCTGGTCCGGTTGCAGTCGGGCGACACCGTCCTGCACCACGAACGGCGCGTCGCGTACGGGCAACGCCTCGATCAGGTTCGGGTCGTGCCAAAGCAGATCGTTGGAGTAGCCGATGGGAAAAAGCGCCGGAACTATTTCGAGATGCAATTCCGCGGCAAGCTGCTTCACCCGCTCGACGTTCCGGAAATAGTGCGCGTCCATATCGCCGAGTTTGGCAAACTTGGAATCGGCCAGGAGCGCGTGGGTGTAACCGGCGTTCGCAGCGCGACGGAACAAGGCTTCCAAATCGTCGATGTTCTTATCTACCCAAAGATTCCTGGAGCAGTAGAGCCAGCAGTCCAGACCCGCGCCGCGTCCGAGTTGAGCTGGAAGCGCCAAGAGCGCGAGCAGAAGCAGGCTCAGTTTGAATCGCCCGTTCGCGAACCAGGGATCAGACCAATGACGAAATTGTTTCGGTGGCACGTTCACAAAGGAGCGTTCGGGAGCGGAGCATGGCCAAATTCAATTCGTGATCCCGGCTCGGTTGCTTACCGCTGGAAAACCTCGAATAGATGTTGCATTTCTGCTTCGAGGTCAGCGGGAGAAATAACTATTCGAGCAATTTGAGCCCGAACGAGTTCGCCGTAACGAAGGCGCAGACGGTCCGCTGCGACCGCGACCGCAATTGCCCCGCCTGGGTTCCTCAGCAAGGGGGAAACCCCGTGAGCCGCGACCCAGTCAGTGCGATCGTTCGACAGAAACGCTTTCAATTGGTCGAATTGGTGAACCTTGCCGGCAGCAACGTATTCTTCCCGCAACCGGGCCAGGGCTTCGTGCCGCACTGCCAGCGCCCATATCTGGTCATAAATGCATTCGGAGTCCGAACCGAAAGCCGTCTCACTTCCATTGCCGCGGGGCCATTCGATTGCCAGGTAATCTCTGAGCGCCGCCAATAAACAACTCCGGAATTTGCCATTGGCGTGGGCCAGACGCGCAAGATTTCTTTCTTCGAGGAACCAAGCGAAGAACTTCTGCGTCACGCGCTCCGCCTCCGTGACATCAACGGCCTCTTGGTGCACGTAAGCATAGACAGCATATCGGTAGGTGCGACACAAATGTTCCAGTGCCTGTCTTGCCTGAACGGAGGGATTTTGACCAGCCCGCCGCGCGACATTCCACTCAGCTAAGCCAGACTGCGATGCGTCGGCGTTGGACGCAATGTCTCCGGAAGCGAACATAAGCGCTCATCTGTACTAACGAAAGCCTTGCGAGTATCGACTCTCGCTTTGCGGATTGGAAGCCTCCAGATTACCATCGGCTCAACCTTTCTCAATCGGCGCGGCGACGACGTTGCCGTATTCGGTC